>JADZBF010000150.1 GCA_020852215.1 Lysobacter sp.
ACCGATGCCGCGAGCGCCGCGCAAGCGCGAACGCTGGGCGTCGAAACGCGGGTGGTGAAGCGCAGCTTGGCGCAACTCGACGCTGCGAAGTCGCAGCTCGATCGCGCGAACCGGCAACGCAAGCGCGACGCCGGCATCCACGCCTGGTACGTCGACATACCCACGAATCAAATCGTGATCGAAGCGGATAGCAAAGCGAAAAGTGCGGTGCAGGACTTGATCCTTTCGACCGGCGTGGACCCCACCGCAGTGCGCTTTCGGGAATCGGCCGGCAAACCCATGACGACCCGGATCGTCGGCGGCGAAGGCTACAACTCGGCCGCCGGCAGTTGTTCGATCGGGTTCTCGGTCACCCGCGGTGCCGACGTGGGTTTCGCCACCGCCGGGCATTGCGGGCCGGTCGGTACCGCGACCACCAGCGCAAGCAATGTGCTTCAGGGCGTGGTCGCGGGATCGACTTATCCTGGCAACGATTCGGCATGGGTGCGAATCACCAATATCGGCGAATTTCGTCCGCTCGATCTGGTGAGCAATTACGCGGGCGGCTTCGTCACCGTCGTCGGCAGCGCGCAAGCGCCGGTGGGCGCTGCGGTCTGCCGCTCCGGCCGCACCACCGGCTATCGCTGCGGCACGATCTCCGCCCATAACGTGACGGTCAATTATCCGGAAGGCGCCACGTTCGGATTGACACGCACCTCCGCCTGCGTCGGTTTCGGCGACTCGGGCGGCGCTTACCTCACACCGGCCGGGCAAGCGCAGGGCGTGACCTCGGGCGGCATCATCCCCGCGGGCGCGGGCGACAACTGCGCCTCCGCTTCGCCCGTGAGTTTTCACCAACCGATCGTGCCGCTGTTGAATCAATACGGCTTGACGCTGTTCACCGGCAATGGCGGCGGCGGTAGCGGCGGCCTGCCGACGATCTCGCGCTTCCGCTGCCCGGATTACAACAACAGCGGCGGCGGCACGTACATTTGCACGATCGACTATGCGTCCGCCACGCCCGCGAACGTGGTGTGGAGCGGCGGTAACGGCAGCGCCGAGCAGGACGCGGGATCGAGTACGTTCTACGCGACCTGCCTCCGCGGCCAGACGCTGCAAGTCTCCGCCACCGTGCGCAATGGCGCGGGATCGATCACGCGAACATCGGCGCGATTCGCTTGCCCGACCGGGCCGATTCCCTGATCGTCGCTACGATCGAGACGCCATGATCGAGACGAACGTGGGCGCTTCGGCGCCCTCGTTCGTTGCGTTCCCGATTATTCGAAGCAATGGCGTTATTTGGAATTGCCGAAGGTCAAATGCAACGGCCAGCGCGGTTCGCGCGGCAAACCCAGCGCTTCGCGATAGTCCGAGGCGTCTTCGCAAATCACAGGAAAGAAGACGTATTCGTCGATCTCGCACGGCGGATGCGCGTATTCGAATTCGACGACGCGACCTTCGCGATCTTTCCACAGTCGCGGATCGGGCAGATCCTCGCCGAGCACGACGGACACATGCGCGCCCCATAACGGATACGACAGCGGCGCCGCCGCGCGGCGTTCCAGCGTGCGCAATTGCCGCAGATAGCGGCCCACATCCGCTTCACATTGGATGATGAGCCAACCGTCGGTGCTGCGGCCGTCGCGACGCATCCGATTGCCGGAGGCGTCGAGCGGCGGCGCGAAACGGTAGATGCCCGATAGTCGTGGCATGGCGGCGACGGTCGCATCGCGAATCGCCGCGACGCAGGAAGAAAGGGGCGCGAATCCTAGCAGATCGTCGAAGACCGCTCGCTCGAGCGATACCGCGAAGCGAAGCAGCACGGCGCTGCGAGCCGTGCAGCGATCCGGCGCATGAATGAAAGCCCTCGAACCCATCGAATCTGTCGACCGCGTCGCAACCCGCGCGTCGGCATCCGGATAACGTCGTCGCATCGTTTCGCCCTGCGCACCGCGTTCGAAACGATACGAGGCGCCTGGACGGCGATCGTCCGTCGGCGCGACCGGATGACATCACGATCCACACGACGATTCCCACGATAAGGAGATTGAACGATGCATACGCCTTCCGCTTCTCCCAAAATCGCTTCCCCCAAAGTCGCTTCCCGCAAACGCTTCCTGCCCATCGCCCTGTCCGCCTCGGTGGCGCTCGCGGGCATCGCCGGTGCCATCGGCGCGTTGACGCCTGTGCCCGCGCACGCGGCCGTGCCGACCATCACCACGTTCGCCTGCCCGCTGGACAACGGCGGCGGCCGGTTCTACTGCTTCGTGGATTACACCTCCACCGGCGCGACCACCGTGACCTGGTCGGCTTACGGCACGGTCATCAACGACACGGGTCACAGCGATTTGTACGGACATTGCGCGATCAACGACTACTTCACCGTGACTGTGACCATCACCAACGCTTCGGGCTCGGTCTCGCGCACCAGCTTCCGCGCCCGCTGCAAGGGCGGCCCGATCATTCTCTGATCGCCGCGATACTCCCACGCCACCGCCACCGATACGGCCGCGAAAGCGGCCGTATCGCATTGTTTGGTCGGCCGCGAAAGCGGCCGCATCGCATCGTTCTGGTCGGCCGCGAGAGCGGCCGTATCGCATCGTTCTGCTCGGCCGCGAAAGCGGCCGCATCGTCATTGCCGGCCGCGAAAACAGCACTGCATCCGCCGAATGCTCGACGAGAGCGCTCGCAGCGCATCGACCGCGGTCGCGCCAAGATAGGGGAACCATTTGCCAAGGACATGCATACCGCTCCAGCGGGGGAATTCGCCAATCTAGGCACGTCGTTTTTGTGCGTCTCGTCACAAAAAATGGATCGAGGACCGTACGCAGACGATCGCCTCCGTATTGACGGGGCGTCCCCCGAAACGCCCAAGCATGGGCGAACACAATGGAGCTTGAGAATGCGATACCCGATTCAAACCCTCGCCCACCGCCGTCGGCATGCGCTGACGGCAGGCGCCCTGTCTTTCGCGGTGGCCGCGAGCCTCACCGCACTGTCCTGCGCCGCCGCGCCGCCCAACGCCAATGCCGCCGAGACCTTGATACACGCCGCAATGGCGCGCGATCTGGGCATCGATGCGGCCCGGCTACCGCAGTACCTCGCGACGGAAACGCGCAGTTATTCGATCGCCGCGAAGGCCCCCGCCGCCGTAGGCCCAGCCTTCGCCGGACATTGGATCGATACAGGACAAGACGGCGTCTTCCGCAATGTCGTCGCCGTCGCGCACCCGACCGCCGTCGCAAGGGTGCGGTCTCTCGGCGCCGACGTACGCGTCGTGGACTACACCCTCGCGCAGCTCGAAGCGACATCGGTCGCTCTGCGCCGTAAGAATGCGATGCGCATCGCCTCCAACGGCATCGCGAGTTGGTACGTCGACGTCAAAAGCAATCGTGTGGTCGTGACCGCGCTGCCGGGACAACTCGCGATCGCGCGCGCGACAGCGACCTCGGCCCTGGGCGATGCCGGCATGCGCACCGTGCGCATGATCGAAGAAGCGGGTCGTCCGGAGACGCTCATCGGCGTCATCGGCGGCGAGCGTTACAACATGTCGAACGGCGGCGCCTGTTCCGTCGGTTTTCCGGTCAAACGCGGCGCCGACATCGGCTTCGCCACCGCCGGTCATTGCGGCACCGTGGGAACGACCACCTCGGGTACCGACGGTACCGCGCAAGGCATCTTCGAAGGCTCTACGTTTCCCAACGTGGATCGCGCCTGGGTGAAGATCACCAACGCCTCGGCGTGGCCGCTGCGCGATTGGATCACGGATCATGCGGGCGGCTTTGTCGACATCCAGGGGACGCAGCAAGCGCCCATCGGTGCCGCGATCTGCCGGTCCGGGTTCAGAACCGGCTTTCGTTGCGGCACGGTCTTGGCCTTCGACGCGACCGCGAATTACGGCTCGGGCATGGTTTTCGGATTGACCAATACCAGCCTCTGCGCCGGACATGGCGATTCGGGCGGGTCAATCATCACTCCCGCCGGTCAGGCACAGGGGGTGGTCTCGGGCGGCGTGTTGCCTCCGGGCGCCGACGACAACTGCGGCGTGGCGATGCCACGGACCTTTATTCAACCGCTCGGGCCGTTGCTCTCGCAGTTCGGATTGAGCCTGTACACCAGTCGGATGGCGCCGCCGACCATCACGAATTTCGTCTGTCCCAACAACGGCGACAGCGGAGGCGGCGTTTTCAGTTGTTATGCGCTGTACCACTCGGGGACGCCGGAAACCATCGCTTGGACGGGACGCCGCCAAGGTACCTCCGGCGGCAATCCCGGATGGACCGAATTCAGCGGCCCGTGCGCAGCACGCGAACGGGTCGGCATTCGGGTCACGGTGAGCAATAACTTCGGGGCGGCCACCCGCTCGGCGTCGTTCACCTGCCCCTCCGGGCCGCGTCGATAAAACGGTGACGTCAGCCTTCCCGAGTCGGACAGCGCGCTGCGCGTAGCGGACTCCCCGGTCGCGGATACCTCGCGTAGCGCCTGGGCGACGATACCGGCCGCAGGCGGCCCGATCCGCTCGGCGAAGATAACTACAATCGCAAGTTGACGATGCGGGCAAGGTTCGTCGCCGGGAAAAATCCCGTCGTCAAGCCTTGCCCGCACCGCGCGCGCGCCCTACCCTGCCGGTCTGCGCTCTCCGGCCCGCCGATGTCCGCCCGTTTCGCCCACCTCCACCTGCATAGCGAATACTCGCTCGCCGACTCGACGATCCGCATTCCGGAACTCGTCGCGCGTTGCGCCGCCCAGGGCCAGCCGGCGGTGGCGCTGACCGACCGCAATAATCTCTTCGCGCTGGTCAAGTTCTACAAAGCCGCCGAAAGCGCGGGCGTGAAGCCCATCGCGGGCGCCGACGTACAGGTCGCCGAGGGCGACGAAGCGCCCTGGAAACTGACGCTGCTCTGCCGCGACCGCAGCGGCTATCTGTCGCTGTCGCGCTTGCTCAGTCGCGCATGGATGGAAGGCCATCGCCACGACGGCGTGGTGGTGCGGCCGCAATGGCTCGCCGAAGCGAACGACGGCTTGTTCGCGCTGGTCGGGCGGCATAGCCAAGCGGGCCTATTGGCGGCGGGACATCGTCACGATCTCGCGACGCAATGGCTGGCCGACTGGCAGCGGCATTTCGACGACCGCCTGCATCTGGAACTCACCCGCTGCGGCTTCGACGACGAAGCAGCCTTCAACGCCTTCGCGCTGCACGCGGCCGGGCAGCGCGGCGTGCCGGTGATCGCCAGCAACGATGCGCGCTTTCTCGACGCCGACGGTTTCGAAGCGCACGAGGCGCGCGTGTGCATCGCCTCCGGCCGCATCCTTGACGACCCCAAACGCCCGCGCGACTACAGCGCGCAGCAATACCTGAAATCGTCGGACGAGATGGCGGCGCTGTTCGCCGAAGACGCGCCGGACGCGATCGACAACGCGATCGATCTCGCGAAGCGCTGCAATCTGGAACTGTCGCTCGGCAAATACTATTTGCCGGCGTTTCCGGTGCCCGAGGATCACACCCTCGACAGTTGGATCCGCAAAGAAGCGCGCGACGGTTTGGAACAGCGGCTGCGCAAATATCCGCTCGCGCCGGGCCACGACCGCGCGAGCTACGACGCGCGGCTCGAAACCGAGCTCGACGTGATCGTGAAGATGGGCTTTCCCGGCTACTTCCTGATCGTCGCGGACTTCATCAACTGGGGCAAACAGCACGGCATTCCGGTCGGCCCTGGGCGCGGTTCCGGCGCGGGTTCGCTGGTGGCCTGGGCGCTGGGCATCACCGATCTCGATCCGCTGCCGTACGACCTGCTGTTCGAGCGCTTCCTCAACCCCGAACGCGTGTCGATGCCCGACTTCGACATCGACTTCTGCATGGACCGCCGCGACGAGGTGATCGATTACGTCGCCGCGAAATACGGTCGCGACCGCGTCAGCCAGATCATCACCTACGGCACCATGGCCGCGAAGGCCGTGGTGCGCGACGCGGGCCGCGTGCTCGGTTATCCGTACGGCTTCGTCGACGGTATTTCCAAACTGATTCCGCTGCAGCCGGCCGACCCGCTGTCGCTGGAAGACGCGCTCGGCACCAGCGAACGCGCGCGCAAAGACCCCGACCGCGCCGTCGCCGAATTGAAGGAGCGTTACGCCAGCGAAGAGGACGTGCGCGATCTGATCGATCTGGCGCTGCAGCTCGAAGACCTCACGCGCAACGCCGGCAAACACGCCGGCGGCGTGGTGATCGCGCCCGCGCCGCTGTCGGAGTTCTGCCCGCTGTTCGCCGAACACGACAGCGACGGCCACGGCAAGCATCCGGTGACGCAATTCGACAAGGACGACGTCGAAACGATCGGCTTGGTGAAGTTCGACTTTCTCGGCCTGCGCACGCTGACCATCATCGACTGGGCGGTCAAGGCGATCAACGCAAGACGCGGCGAGGGACCGCTGCTCGACATTCTCAAGATTCCGCTCGATGATCCGGCAGTGTTCGAGCTGCTGCGCAATGCACGCACGGTGGCAGTGTTCCAGTTCGAATCGCGCGGCATGCAGGGCGCACTGCGCGACGCGCGCCCCGATCGCTTCGAGGACATCATCGCGCTCGGCGCGCTGTATCGGCCCGGGCCGATGGACCTCATTCCCAGCTATTGCGCGCGCAAGCTCGGCCGCGAGGCGATCGAGTATCCCGATCCGC
>JADZBF010000151.1 GCA_020852215.1 Lysobacter sp.
CGTCGTCGAAGCGCAGGCGCATGCCGTTGCCGCGCAGCAGGATCAATTCGCGTTCGATGCCGGGAAACGCCGAGAACACGGCCTCTTGCTCGACCTCGGCGATCGACAATCGCCACAGCCAGTCGTCGCCGACGGGCGTCGCCTCGTTCTCGCCGTCGGGCTTGGCTGCGAGCGCAGAGTGGCGATGAATTTCGCGCGTCCAACCCAAGCCGTTACGCCAGCGCTCGCGGCGATATTCGTGGGCGGGCAACAAGCGCAGGCGATCGGGCATGGCGTCCTCCGGGCGTGCGGCGAGTGTACCGAAGCGCCGGATGTGGGCCGAGGGAACGTAGCCGCTTGCGAACAACATGGACGGAAATCTTCCTTCTCCCCGCAACGCGGGGAGAAGGTGGCGCGCAGCGCCGGATGAGGGGCCGCCCACCGCGATTCGTCGGGAACAGCGCCCCTCTCCCGGCCTTCGGCCACCCTCTCCCCGTGCATGCACGGGGAGAGGGCTATGGACGGAAATGTTCCTTCTCCCCGTGCTTCGCGCGGAGAGAGGGCTATGGACAGGAATGTTCCTTCTCCCCGCAACGCGGGGAGAAGGTGGCGCGCAGCGCCGGATGAGGGGCCGCCCACCGCAATTCGTCGCAAACAGCGCCCCTCTCCCGGCCTTCGGCCACCCTCTCCCCGTGCTTCGCTCGGGGAGAGGGCTATGGACGGAAATGTTCCTTCTCCCCATTCTTCGCACGGTGAGAGGGGTGTGGACGAACATTCCAATAGCGCTGTCATCCCGAGCGCAGCGAGGGACCTGCTTTGTCGGCCCGTGGACGGCGTAGAAGCAGGTTCCTCGCTGCGCTCGAAATGACAGGCTCTTTTAATGACAAGGTCTTTTGGCGAACCGAGCAATCGGTCGATCGCGGCGCCTTGTAGGAACAGGTCCCTCGCTACACTCGAGATGCGGGGTTCTCGGACAACGCCTGAGTGGCGTCACCCGATGCTGTCGATCACGCGCTTTCGAGATCGCGTTGTCCAAATCGCGCTGCCGAAATCGCGCTTGGTCCTCGACAGGCTCGCGATTCGGATGCGAACGCGAGCCTGCGGGACGAGCCTACGGAAAGCGCGTTCCGCTCAGCGACCCTTCGCCGGCGCGGCCGGAGCCTTCGCGGCGGCCGGTTTCGCGGCCGGGGCGCCGCCGCCGATCAGGATCATCTCGCGGTTTTTCTCGACCGTCTTGAGGCCGATGCCCTGCACCTGCGCCAGTTGCTCGGCGCTGCGGAAGGCGCCGTTCTGCTTGCGGTATGCGACGATCGCTTGCGCCTTGGCGGGGCCGACATTCACCAGCACGCGATCCAGCGTGGCGGCATCTGCGGTGTTGATGTTGACCCTTTCGCCGGCCAGGGCGCTGCCGGCGAGCGCGAGGGACAGAGCGAGGGTGCCGAACAGGGTCTTGAGCGAGCGGGCGTTGAAAGCGTTCATGTGTGTTCTCCTGAGAAATGATGGGTGGTTTGTGGTGTTGAGGTCGGGCCGATGAGGGCGTGCCGATCAGGGCTGGACGACCGTGTTGGTGTGTCGCCGGCCATGTCGCTGCCGACGTGAACAGTCTCCGGATTCCGCCTGCCCCGCCCCATCGCCGAAACGCCCATCGCGAGGCCGGACCTTGCCTCTATGGCGTGTCGGAAAATTCCTACACCTGCCGCGCTCCCGAAAAATCAATAGCTTAGACGCGTACTTCGTCGTCGCGGTCATCTCCGGCTACGCCCGCAGGCGTACAATCGCGGCACATTCCCGTCATCGGATTCGCTCATGGATACCCCTCAGATCGATGCCCCTTCGCTGCAGAACTTCGTCGCCGAAAAATGGGACGACGAGATCGTGCCGCAGCTCGTCGAATACATCCGCATCCCGAATAAATCGCCGATGTTCGATAAGGATTGGGTCGCGCACGGTTACATGGACGATGCGGTCAAGTTGATGGAGCGTTGGGCGAGCGCGCAAAACGTGCCGGGCATGCAAGTCGAAGTGGTGCGTTTGGAAGGCCGCACGCCGCTGATCTTCGTCGAGATTCCCGCCAGCGCCGACGCCGACACCGGCGACGACTGCGTGCTGCTCTACGGCCATCTCGACAAACAACCGGAAATGACTGGTTGGGACGACGACCTCGGTCCGTGGACGCCGGTGATCAAAGGCGACCGACTGTACGGCCGCGGCGGCGCCGACGACGGCTACGCGCGGTTCGGTTCGATCGCGGCGGTGCAAGCGCTGCATGCGCAAGGCGTGCCGCATGCGCGCTGCGTGGTGATGATCGAAGCCTGCGAAGAATCCGGCAGCTACGATTTGCCGGCGTACGTCGATCATCTCGCCGCGCGTATCGGCAAACCGTCGCTGGTGGTGTGTCTGGATTCCGGCTGCGGCAATTACGATCAGTTGTGGTGCACCACGTCGCTGCGCGGGTTGGCCGGCGGCAATCTCACCGTCAAAGTGCTGCACGAAGGCGTGCATTCGGGCGACGCCTCCGGCGTGGTGCCCTCGAGTTTCCGCGTCCTGCGCATGCTGCTCTCGCGCATCGAAGACGAAGCCACCGGCCGCATTCTGCTCGACGGTCTGCATGCGGAGATTCCGGCCGACCGCCTCGCGCAGGCGGAAAAATGCGCCGAGGTGCTGGACACTGCGGTGTTCGACAAATTCCCGTTCCTCGACGGCATGACGCCGATGCACCAGGATCTGACGCAACTGGTGCTCAACCGCACTTGGCGCCCGGCGCTGTCGATCACCGGCATCGACGGCATGCCGCCGTTGTCGTCCGCGGGCAACGTGCTGCGGCCGTTCACCTCGGTCAAACTCAGCCTGCGTCTGCCGCCGACGCTCGACGGCAAAGGCGCGGGCGAGTTGCTGAAGGACGCGCTGTTGCGCGATCCGCCCTACGGCGCCGAAGTC
>JADZBF010000152.1 GCA_020852215.1 Lysobacter sp.
GGTGGCGCCACCGACGCGGCGCGACTTCACTTCGACCGCCGGAGCGACGTTGCCGAGGGCTTTTTCGACCAGCTCCAGCGCATTGCCGTTCTTCTGATCGATGACTTCCATCGCGCCGTAGACGATCTTTTCGGCGATCGATTTCTTGCCGCTCTGCATCACCATGTTGATGAAGCGAGCGATGGTTTCGCTGCCGTGCTTGGGATCGGGCAGAACGGAACGCTGCGGAGTATTGCCTTTGCGGGACATGTTTGATTACCGATGTGTAGGGTGGGCTTTTGGCCCACCGTTTTTACGGAGCGGTGGGCCAGAGGCCCACCCTTCGGATTTCGCGATCGAGAGCCGCGATCGGAAGCCGCTTACGACTTCGGACGCTTCGCGCCGTACTTCGAGCGGCTCTGGCGACGCTTGGCGACGCCGGCGGCGTCGAGCGAGCCGCGAACGGTGTGGTAACGCACGCCCGGCAGATCCTTCACGCGGCCGCCGCGGATCAGCACCACCGAGTGCTCCTGCAGGTTGTGGCCTTCGCCGCCGATGTACGAAATGACTTCGTAACCGTTGGTCAAGCGCACCTTGGCGACTTTACGAAGCGCCGAGTTCGGCTTCTTCGGGGTCGTGGTGTACACGCGGGTGCACACGCCGCGACGCTGCGGGCAGTTGGCCAGCGCGGGCGAGGTGCTCTTGTAGGTTTCGGGGCTGCGCGGCTTACGCACGAGCTGGTTGATCGTTGCCATCAGTATCGGTCTGCTGGTTGAGTCTCTGGGAGCCGGGCCGCATCCGGGAGGATGCAGCGACGACAAAAAACGCCGGCAGACCGGGAACCCCGATCTGCCGACACGCTGATTCTTTGCCCGCGGCGGCTTGGTGGGCCGATGCGGTCCCGAAAATGCGATTCGCACGAAGCGAGCCGTTTTTTCGGACTTTCCCGCCCTTCCTGGGCCGAATACGAGGCGCGTCCTATCGCCTCATTTCGTGATCTGGGCGACCGAAGCCGCCGAAAGAGGGGCGCATTCTACAAGAGCCCGCGCGGCATTGCCAGAGGCGAGTACCTCGTTTCCGTGCTATGCGGACCCGATCCGGTTGGGGCTCGCGGGGAGACGGACGATTTCGACGCCCACCCGACCTCAAGCCGCGACAAGAAGGCCCCTACTCCGCCCAGGTCGAATCCGGCAGCCGTAAATCCATGTCCAGCCCAGGGCCGCACCGGTCCGAGAAATACATGCCGCCGTACCCGCCGACCTGCCCCCGAGAGGCGTACAGCGTGCGGTAGTAGCGCAACGCATGGGCCTTGGCGAGCGCGTCCGGCACGCCGAGCAGGCGGGCGGCGCGATGGTTGTACTGGACCGCTTGGCATTCGGTGACCGCTTCGTTCAGCTCGCCGCGGATGTGTATCGCCTCGTGGGTGAAGAGGTTGAGACTCACGATCTGACGATCGCCGGCGCTCGCCGGGTCGTCGAGATAGTCGCGCAGCACATCGCACCAAGGCGTTTGAAACACGATCTCGCCGGTCTCCGGGTTGGCGTGCCCGGCCGCGAGCAGATTGCGGTCGAACATGGTGTCGAGCACGCTATTGCAATGCACCGACGCGGGTTTACCGTCGGTCAACACCATCGCCTTCTCCGCCAGAAAACGCTCGAATCGCCACATACTCACCGCCGGCCAAGCGCAGGCCGCGGCCAGCGTCGCGAGCAGAATCAGATAGGGCGGATACACCGGGTCCGGGCGGTCGGCACGCCCTGCGCCGACGAGTTCGCGGACGATCAAGGCGCAGAAAAACAGCGAACCCAGAAGCCAGAGCATGGTCGCCTCGACGGTTTAGGGTGCCCGAACGAAATTGGGCGGCCATCGGGCCGCCCAATTTCTTCGCCCTTACGGGCTCGACTCGCTGGATGCGGGGGTATCGTCCCCTTCCAGCATCATCGATTGCGGCTCGATCACCGGCGCCGCTTCGACCTGCGCTTCCGCGACCGGCGCCTCGACGACGGCGACCGGCGTCGGCGCCGACAGGGTTTCCATTTCCGAGTCGGTCAGGCCCGAGGCTTTGCGACGGCGATTGCTGTGGTAGGTCAAGCCGGTACCGGCCGGGATCAAGCGACCGACGATCACGTTCTCCTTCAGGCCGCGCAGCGTATCGCGGGTACCGCGAACGGCCGCCTCGGTGAGCACGCGGGTGGTTTCCTGGAACGAGGCCGCCGAGATGAACGACTCGGTCGCCAGCGAGGCCTTGGTGATGCCGAGCAGCACCGGATCGTACTTCGACACGATCTCGCCCTTGCTTTCCAAACGCGCGTTCTCTTCGACCATGCGCTGACGTTCGACCTGTTCGCCGTTCAGGAATTTGCTGTCGCCCTGATCGGTGATCTCGACCTTGCGCAGCATCTGGCGAACGATCACCTCGATGTGCTTGTCGTTGATCTTCACGCCCTGCAGACGGTAGACGTCCTGGATTTCCTTGGTCAGGTACGAGGCCAGCGGTTCCACGCCGAGCAGACGCAGGATGTCCTGCGGGCTGGACTCGCCGTCGACGACGGTTTCGCCCTTCTGCACATGCTCGCCTTCGAACACGATGATCTGACGGTACTTCGGAATCAGTTCTTCGTGCTCGCTGCCATCGGTGTCCTTGATGATCAGACGCTGCTTGCCCTTGGTGTCCTTGCCGAAGCTGACGATACCCGAGCGCTCGGCGAGCACCGCCGGGTCTTTCGGCTTGCGCGCTTCGAACAAGTCGGCCACGCGCGGCAGACCGCCGGTGATGTCGCGGGTCTTCGAGGCTTCCTGCGGAATCTTGGCGACCACGTCGCCCACGCCGACCGGCGCGCCGTCCTGCAGGTTCACGATCGAACGCGGCGGCAGCAGGTACTGCGCCGGCAAATCGGTCCCCGGGATGGTCAAGTCCTTGCCGTTGGCGTCGACGATGCGGACCAACGGACGCAGATCCTTCGCCTGGGTGCCGCGACGCTTGGGATCGGTGATTTCGCGCGAAGCGATACCGGTCTGGTCGTCGATCTTCTCGATCACGGTAACGCCGTCGACGAAGTCCACGAAGCGGATGGAACCGGCCACTTCGGACATGATCGGATGGCTATGCGGATCCCACGTCGCCACGGTCTGGCCGGCCTTCACGTTGCCCGCATCCTTGACCTGGATGGTGGCGCCGTAGGGCACTTTGTAGCGTTCGCGCTCGCGGCCGTGGCCATCGAGCACCGAGATCACGCCCGAACGCGAGACCGCGACCAAATGGCCGGCGGCATGGCTGACGTGCTTGAGGTTGTTGAACTTCACCGTGCCGGTGGTCTTCACCGTCACGTTGTCGATCGACGCCGCGCCGGAGAACGTACCGCCGATGTGGAAGGTACGCATGGTGAGCTGGGTACCGGGCTCGCCGATCGACTGCGCGGCGATGACGCCCACCGCTTCGCCGATGTTGACGATATGACCGCGGGCCAGATCGCGACCGTAGCAGTGCCCGCACACGCCGAAAGGCGATTCGCAGGTGATGGTCGAACGCACCTTGATGGATTGCACGCCGGCGTCTTCGAGCTTCTGCACCCACGCTTCGTCGAGCAGCGTGTTGCGGGTGACGAACGGATCTTCGTCGTTGCCCGGCAGGAACACGTCTTCGGCCACCATGCGGCCGAGCACGCGGTCGCGCAGCGGTTCGACCACATCGCCGCCTTCGACGATCGGGGTCATCATCAGACCTTCGAGCGTGCCGCAATCGACTTCGGTGATCACCACGTCCTGCGCCACGTCGACGAGACGGCGGGTGAGGTAACCGGAGTTCGCGGTCTTCAACGCGGTGTCCGCGAGGCCCTTACGAGCGCCGTGGGTCGAGATGAAGTACTGCAACACGTTCAGACCTTCGCGGAAGTTCGCGGTGATCGGCGTTTCGATGATCGAGCCGTCCGGCTTGGCCATCAGGCCGCGCATACCGGCGAGCTGACGGATCTGCGCCTGCGAACCGCGCGCGCCGGAGTCGGCCATGATGTAGATCGAGTTCATCGACTTCTGATCGATGGTCTCGCCCTTCGCGTTCACGACTTTCTCGGTGCCGATGGTGTCCATCATCGCCTTGGCGACGCGCTCGTTGGTGCGCGACCAGATGTCCACGACCTTGTTGTAGCGCTCGCCGGCGGTGACCAGGCCCGACTGATACTGCTGCTGGATTTCCAGCACTTCGGTTTCGGCTTCGGCGAGGATCGACTTCTTCTCGTCCGGGATGGTCATGTCGTTGATGCCGACCGAGATGCCTGCGCGGGTCGCGTAGGCGAAACCGGTGTACATCAATTTGTCGGCGAACACGACCGTGTCCTTCAAGCCCAGCATGCGGTAGCAGGAGTTGATCAGGCGGCTGATGTTCTTCTTGGTCAGTTCCAGATTCGTCAGCGCGAACGGCAGGCCTTCCGGCAGGATTTCCTGCAGCAGGGCACGGCCGACGGTGGTGTCGACGATCGAGGTCTTGCTCTCGCGGCGACGTTCGCCTTCGGCCGAGTCTTCGACGACCACGGATTCGGTGATGCGCACCTTGACCTTGGCGTGCAGTTCGACGACGCGGTTGTCGTAGGCGCGCTTGACTTCGGCGATGTTCGCGAACGCCATGCCCTCGCCCGCTTTGTTTTCCAGCGCGCGGGTCATGTAGTACAGACCGAGCACCACGTCCTGCGACGGCACGATGATCGGTTCACCGTTGGCCGGCGAGAGGATGTTGTTCGACGACATCATCAGCGCGCGCGCTTCGAGCTGGGCTTCCAGCGACAGCGGCACGTGCACGGCCATCTGGTCGCCGTCGAAGTCGGCGTTGAACGCGGTACAGACCAGCGGATGCAACTGGATGGCCTTGCCTTCGATCAAC
>JADZBF010000153.1 GCA_020852215.1 Lysobacter sp.
TGCCCTTCACGAACAGCGTTTCCGGCGAGGCATCGCTCTCGAACAGCGCGAGCCCGCGCAGCGCGTCGGCGGGATCGGTCTGCATGTCGGCATGGGTCCAACCGATGACTTCGCCATCGGCGGCGGCGAGCCCGGAGAGAATGCCGAAGCCGTAGCCTTGATTCTTCTCCACCCGCACGCTGCGGATGCGCGAGGGTTCGCGCAACAGGTCCACCAAGACCGCGGGCGAGTCGTCGGTGGAGCCGTTGTCGACCAGAATGACTTCGACATCCTCGCGCACGAAGACTTCGCGCAAACGCGCCACCAGCAGCGGCAAGTTGCGCGCCTCGTTGTAGCAGGGGATGACCAAGCTCAAACGCATGCCGTCGTCACTCCGCGTCGATCTTGCGCAACACGACCGATCGGCCCATCGCGAACACCGAGGGCATCATCTTCACCAATGCGCCGTCCAAGGCGTCGATCGCGCGCAGGGCGAACATCGGCAATTCGACCGTCTTCGCGCGCACCACCACGCCGCCCGAGGCGAGGAACACGAAGCATTCGTTGAGTTCGTTCTTTTCGATGCGGAAGCCGGGAATGCGTCGCTCGAATTCGTCTTCGTTCTCGAACATCAGTTCCGGGATCGCGCAATTGGCCGACCACGGGTCGCGCGGATCGTTGGCGACGACGTTCGGATCGAATACGTCGATGTCGTAGGACCAGCCCTCGTGCCGCATCGCGCGCAGGGCGAGTTTGAGCATGAAGCTGGTGTTGAGTTCCTGGATCAGCACCAATCCGTTCGGTGCGAGCATCTTGTGGATGCTGGCGAAGAAACGCGCGGGGTTGGTCAGGTGATGGATCATGTGGCTGAAGATCGCTGCGTCGATCGAACCGTCGGGGTAGGGCGGATTCATCGCATCGGCGACATCGTCGGTCCAAGGACGCGGTTCGACGTCAGAGATGCGAAAGCCTTCGTGACGAATGAATTCCTTGCTCAGCCCGGAGCCGGCGCCGAACTCGACGACGCGCATCCCCGGCCGCAAGTGCGCGTTCATCCAGTCGTAGCGTTTGCGCAGCAGGTATTCGAGATTGCGTGGGCGATGCGCCAGAAAATATTCGCGGGCGCGGGCGACATCGCCCTCGTGTTCGAAGCGGTTCTCTTCGTGCGTGGGGAAATACGTGCGCGGCAACGGCCAGGATGCGGGACCTTTGCGTGGGCCGCTCGTGACGGCACCGTCTTTTTTGCGCGCGTGCCGCCGCACGGCGCTGCGGCCGCTGCGCGTCGCGCGCAGGATCGACGTTTCGAGATCGCTGCCGCGGTCTCCGCAACGGTTATCTGCATGCGAGCGTGCGTTCGCGCCAGCGGTTCCGATCGAACCGATGGCGAGCGCGATTGCGGTCAAAAGAGCGAGAAAGCGCGGCATGGCGTGTCCTTATTCCATGGTGGCGAGGGTTTCGCGCGAAGGCATCGGCGCGGGAATCCGGCGGTCGAGCGCTTTCGCGTACGGGTGCGAGGGCCAGCGGTCGAAGCAGCGCTGCCAGTATTCGAAGGTGCGCAAATCGTCGGGTGTGCCCCAGCACAGATAGTGTTCGATCTCGAAGGTCTTGCAGCGCAAACCGAGGGCGAGCGCGTCGTTGATGCAGGTATCGACGTAGAACTCGCCGTTGACGCGGCCATCGCGCGCGATCATCGCTTCGGCCGCCGCGACGAAATCGCGCGCGCGCTTGAAGGTGAACGTGCCGACCACGATGGGATCGCGCGTAGGATCGGCCAGCGGCGTTTTCACCGATACAGTGCGCACCGCGCCGTCGCGTTCGTCCACCCAGCCGTAATGCTGCGGACGGCGAATCGCGCCGGGATAACCGCGCGCCACCCACACCACGACATCGGCGTCGGCATCGTCGAGCGCTTCGCGTAGGGCATCGGCATCGAAGATCGCGCCGTTGTCGCAGGCGCCGATGGTCAGTGGCGCGTCGAGATCGGTTTCGCTCAGGCCCATCAGGCAGGTGCGCGCTTGACCGTCGGTGACGGCCTGCAATTCGACCGTCGCGCAGCCGGGGAAACGCTTCCGCAGCGTGGTTTCGATCGCGCCGAGTCCCGGCAGATCCCGACGCAGTACGAACACGTGCTTGTCGGCGGCGGGTAAATCCAGCGTCGCTTGCACCACCATCGGTTCGCCCGAAACCGGAATCAGCGGCTTGGGCAAGGTATGACCTTCCTGCGCGAAACGCGAACCGAGGCCGGCCATCGGCACCATCGTCGTTCCGCGTTGGCGTACCGCGCGGCGCTGTCGCGCCGGATCGACCATGCCGCGAAATGCTTGCGACCAATAGCGATATTCGGCCAAATCCTCGGGCGTGCCCCATTGCATGAAATGGTCGAGTTCGAACACCGTCACCAAGCCGCCGTCTTCCAGCAGCGGGCGATACGCCAGGCTGACGTAATACTCGCCGTTCAACGCCAATTCCGGCCGCGCCATGCTGCGCGCGAAACAATCGGCCATCTTCGTCGCCGACGAAAAATAGTACGTGCCGCTGGAGGCGTACTCGCTCATCGGCCGATCGGTGTAAGGCTGTTTTTCCTGGATCGCCAACACCCGCGGACGGGTGCGACCGTCGCTCGCCGGCATCGGCTCGGTGCGCACGTAGGCGTAATTGGTCGAACCGGTCATGTGCGGATGAAAACCGGTGTAGCACGGGATCGCGCCGTCGCAACCGCTATCGGTCACATCGCGCACGAATGCGGCGTAATCCCATACGGCGGTGAAATCGCAGTAATTGACGATGGTGGGTTTCGCAGGGTCCAACGCGTCCAAGGCTTGCAGCACCGCGTTCACCGGGCCGAGCTTGTGCGGATCGATGCCGACGATGCGCGCGGTGGGGCAATCGCGCATCAGGCGTTCGGCCATCGCGAATTCCGGCGTGTCCAGGTGATCGCGATTGCAGACGAACACGAAATCGGTTTCGCCCGGAAACAGATCCATCACGTGCGAGACGATCGGTTTGCCTTCCACCTCGATCAGGGGTTTCGGCACGGTATAGCCCGCGCGGCGGAAGCGCTCTCCGAATCCCGACATCGGTACCACGATCTGCATGCTCAGGGTCTTCCTTGGTCGGTCGTTGCGGGAATGGGGAGCGGAACAAGTGTTGGAACGAAAGACGGCGTCATCGGGGGACGGGCGGCGCGTCGGGCGCGACCGCATCGCGCGTGCGACGGTACGCCTCCGCCTCCCAACCCATCAGCGCGGCGACATCCTCCAGCGTCAAAAACCGCAGCGAGGCGTGGTTGTCGAGTCGCAGGCCGACATCGGCCAAGCAACCTAACATGGCGTAGGCGCCCGGGCTGAGACTGGGCGAGAGCAGAACGCCGGCGCCTTCGACGATGGCGTATGCGGGCTCGGCTGCGCCGCGTTCGCTCGCCGCAGCCAAGGCGGAGCGCAGCGACACCGGCTCGCCGGCTTCGTTCGTAGCGGGCACGGCAAACGCGCGTTCGCCGAGAAATACCACGTGATCCGGATACAGCGCGCCCCGCAGGGCGATCGCGCGCACCACGGGATCGATGCCGATGGCGTGCAGCGAAAGGTCGTCGGCGATACGCCAACCGGCGTCGTTGACGGCCTCCAGGCGTGCGAGATCGGGCGGCGATGGCGCGCGCGCCGGAAGCGCCAATCGCGCTTCGACATCGCGCAGTCGCGCCTCGGTGCTCGTGTAATCGTTTCCAGCCACGACGAGACCATGGCTGCCCAACACCAATACGTCCGGGGGCGTGCGCGCTTGCGAGAGCGCTTCGCGAACCGCGTCGGTCAGCGGCAGCCCGGGGCGCCGATACGGCACCCACGCCCAGCGCACACCGTCGAGGCGGGCGGCGAGCGCCGTTTCCGCGTCGGTTCGCACGGCATGCGCGATGGTATTCACCGAATGCACGTGCAAAACGACCGCTTGCGGCATCAACGCATGCAGCGAGGTTTCGATAGACGGTCGCGGCCCGCCCGGCGGAGCGAGCGCTCGCAGCGCCGCTTCGGGGTCGGTTTCGGCCATGGCCGCGCGCACGCCGCTCAGCGGCAAATGCACGAAAATATCTTCCGTCTCAGCATGTGCGAGCCAAGTGCCGGATGCTTTGACCCAGAAGTCGTCGCCGGACTTGTAGGATGTATTGCCTCCGCCGCCCTGTACCGATGCCCGATCGGCGCCCAGGCGCGCAGACAACGCTGCCAATCCGGTCGGCGCCGATGGTGATCGATGCAACAACGGTCCTTGGGACGATCCTTGGGTTGTCGCGTTCAACGAGACCTCCTCGTCGCGGCGGTCGTGTCCGGAACATTCGCGAAATGCCGTAATGCATGCGATTGCGCAAACAGTGCGGTCCATGTCGCTGAGGCCACGATGCACATACGAGCGTACGCCGATGGATGGGGGATGGAGTTGCGACCGCGTTTTGTGATCGCGGCTTGCAGAATAAGCCGTGTATGATACGTTGGAAAGCGGTACGCGCAGTATCTCCCGCTCATTTGCGAATCCATTTCATTTACCGAACCTCCTTTGCGACAGGGACGTTGACCCCATGAGCGAAACCGACCAACGCGTTACCGAAGACTCCCAGGATCGACGCGAATTGCTGCGTAAATTGGCTGCTCAAGCGCGCGGCAAACGCAATCGCATCGCACCCGCGCCGCGCCCCGAGCGCATTCCGCTGAGTTCTGGCCAGCGCCGGTTGTGGTGGTTGGATCAATTGTTTCCCGGGATCACCGCCTACAACGCGCCGACCGTGTATTGGTTGCGCGGCGATTTGAACGCGGATGCTTTGCGGACCGCGTTGCAGTCCTTGATCGATCGCCATGAAGTCTTGCGCACAGTGTATCTCGCGCAGAGCGGCGAACCGTTCCAGCGAATTCTTCCGACGATGCCGTTGCGATGGGATGCGATCGATGCGCGAGGCGATACGCCGGAATCGCGCCGCGACGATGCGTTGGCGCGCGCGCGCGACGCCGCGTCGCAGCCGTTCGATTTGACGCGCGACGCCTCTCTACGCGCATCGTTGATCCGCGTCGAGCCGGACCTGCATCTGTTGTGCATGGTGTATCACCACATCGCGATCGACGGCTGGTCGATGGCGATGCTGTCGAAACAATTCGTGCAGGCCTACAACACGGTGCTCGACGGCGGAACTCCGGATATCACGGCGTCGGAATTGCAGATCGCGGACGTCGCGATCTGGCAGCAGGAGGCCGTGTCCGGGCAAGCGCTCGAACGGCAGATCGATTATTGGAAAGAGCGCCTCGAAGGCGCGCCCGCAGTGCTCGATCTGCCGACCGATCGGCCGCGTCCCGCGGCGCAGACGTTTCGCGGCGGCAGTTGGTCGACGCGCATTCCGGAACCGCTGTATCGCAAACTCGAAAACATCGGCCGCGAACGTCAATCGACGATGTCGATGCTGGTGCTGACCGCGTTCCAAATCTTGCTCTCGCGCTACAGCAACCAAGATCACGTGGTGATCGCCGCCGGTTCGGCCGGCCGCACACGGCTGGAATTGGAGAATGTCGTCGGTTTCTTCATCAACCTGCTGCCGTTGCCGCTGGATCTGTCCGATGCGCCGACCTTCCTCGACGCCTTGGACCGCACCCGCGACACGATGCTGGCGTCGATGGACAACGGCGACGCGCCGCTCGACAAGATTCTGGAGCGTCTGCGCGTGCCGCGTTCGAGCAGCTACACGCCGTTCGCCCAGGTGATGTATTTCTTCCAGAACTATCCGCGCCTGGATCTCGGCATGACCGGCATCAGCGTGGATTACCCGCATTTGTCGCAGTGCCGGCAACCGACCGCGCAGGCCGACTTCACGCTCTTCGTCAATCAACATTTCGAAGGCGAACTGATGTTCGAGTACGCCGTCGATCTGTACGACGAACCGACGATTCGCCGGATGGGCGGGCATTTGCTGCGTTTGCTCGAAGCCATCGCCGATGCGCCGACCACGATCGCGAACGACTTGCCGATCTTGAGCGCCGAAGAGCATGCGCGCTTGGCGGAATGGAACCATACCGAACGCGCGTTGCCGGAGCCGGCCACCATCGCCGCGCAAATCGCCGCGCAGGTCGCGCGCACGCCGGATGCGACGGCGGTGGAGTTCGCCGGTCGGCGAATGAGTTATCGCGAATTGGATCGCCGCGGCAATGCGCTGGCGCATGCCTTGCGCGCGCAAGGCGTCGGTCCGGGCGTCCTGGTCGGTCTGTACGTCGAACGCTCGCTGGAGATGCTGGTTGGTCTGGTCGGCATCCTCAAAGCCGGCGGCGCTTACGTGCCGCTGGACCCGAGCTATCCCGCCGAACGTCTCGGCTACATGGTCGAATTGTCGGAATCGCCGGTGCTGGCGACGCAACCTTCCTTGCGCGATGCCTTGCCGTCGATCGTGCCGGCGGGCATGTCGCCGGCCGTCGTGGTCGTCGATGCCGACGCCGCGCTCGGCGCCGATGCCGACGCGCCGCCCGATGGCGCCTCGGGCGAGAACGACCCGGCATACGTGATCTTCACGTCGGGTTCCACAGGGAAGCCCAAAGGCGTTGAAATTCGCCAGCGTTCGGCGGTGAATCTGCTGCGTTCGATCGCACGCGAACCGGGATTGACCGAAACCGACACGATTTGCGCGATCAGCACGCTGTCGTTCGATATCGCGCTGAGCGAATTGGTGCTGCCGTTGACGGTCGGCGCGCGCATTTTGCTGGTCGATCGCGACACCGTGCGCGATGTCGTGCGCTTGCGCAAACTCGTCGATGCCGAGGGCATCACGATCATGCAGGCCACGCCCGCGACGTGGCGCATGTTGCTGGATCTGGGCTGGACCGGTAAGCCGGGCATGCGCATCATCTCCACCGGCGAAGCCTTGCCGCGCGATTTGGCCGATCGTTTACTGCCTTGCGCACCGGAACTCTGGAATTTGTACGGCCCGACCGAAACCACGGTGTACTCCGCGCTGTGCCGCGTCGAGCCGGGCAGCGGTCCGATCATCGTCGGTCGTCCGGTCGACAACACCGTGCTGCGGATCGTCGATAAACGCATGCATCCGCTGCCGATCGGCGTGCCGGGCGAGTTGTTGATCGGCGGCGTCGGCTTGGCCGCCGGGTATCGCGGACGGCCCGATCTGACCGCCGAGAAATTCATCGCCGATCCTTTCTCCGATGCGCCCGACGCGCGCCTGTACCGCACCGGCGATCTCGCGCTTTGGCGCGAAGACGGCACGGTGCAAGTGGTCGGACGGCTCGATCATCAAATCAAACTGCGCGGTTTCCGCATCGAACTGGGCGAAATCGAATCGGTGCTCGGCGAGTTTCCGGGCGTCACACAGGCGGTGGTGCATTGCCGCGAAGATCGCCCCGGCGACCGTTATCTCGCGGCCTATTTCACGCACGACGGCGCCGCGCCGGACGAGTCGGCACTGCGCGCGCATTTGAAGAACGCCTTGCCCGAGTACATGGTGCCCGGCGCGTTCGTGCGTCTCGACGCGTTCCCGCTCACGCCGAACGGAAAAGTGGATCGACGCGCGCTGCCGGCGCCGCAGGTCGGCGGCGCGCCCGGCGACGGCGGCGATTTCCAAGGCCCGCGCACGGCCGAGGAACAAGCCTTGGCCGAGTTGTGGTGCGAATTGCTCGCGCTGCCGCGTGTCGACGTACGCGCCAATTTCTTCGATCTGGGCGGTCATTCGCTGCTGGGCACGCGGATGTTGGCGCGCATCGAAGACGAATTCGGCGTCGAATTGCCGCTGCGCACGCTGTTCGACACGCCCGTTCTTGAGCGTTTGGCGGCGCGTGTCGCCGAAGCGATCGAGGAGCTCGATGCGGAGTTCGGCGATTTCGACGATCTGAGCGACGAAGAACTTCGACAGCGCCTCGAGCGCGGCACATCGGTGGAGTGAGGCATGAGCGAGTTGGAAAAGCGGCTGGCGAACCTGTCGCCCGAAAAACGCGCGCTGCTGATGCAGCAACTCGCCAAGAGCGCGGCGAGGGAGAACACGCAGCAGGAGATCGGTCGTCGCGCGCGCCCCGAGCGCATGCCGCTGTCGTCCGCGCAACAGCGCTTGTGGATACTCGATCGCTTCGATCCGGGCAATTCGATCTATAACGTCACGCTGTTGCTGCGGATGGTCGGCCCGCTCGATGTGGACGTGCTGTCGCGTACGTTGAGCGAGATCGTGCGCCGGCACGAAACCTTGCGCACGGTTTTCGTCAGCGACGACGAGGGGCCGTATCAGCGCATTCTGCCCGCGGAACCGCTGCCGCTGGCCCGGTTCGATCTCACCGATCGGCCCGACGACAAGCGTCTCCACGCGGCGATGGAACTCGCGCGCGAGGACGCCGCCGCTTCGTTCGATCTGGTCGACGGTCCGATTCTGCGTGCCGGTCTGGTCAAGCTGAGCCACGACGATCATCTGTTGATGATGAGCGCGCATCACATCGCGGTGGACGGTTGGTCGTTCGGCATTCTGGCCGGCGAACTGACCGAGCTTTACTCCGCCTACATCGCCGGGAAACCCTCGCCGCTGCCCGAATTGCCCATCCAGTACGCCGACTACACGCTGTGGCAGCGCGACGAGATGGAAGGCGAAGGCCTGCGCAATCAATTGGCGTATTGGAAAACGCAATTCGAGACCCTGCCGCCGGTCTTGGAGTTGCCCGGCGATCGGTCGCGTCCGGCGGTGCAGAGTTATCGGGGCGACTTGTATCGTTATGTCGTTCCCGCGTCGGTCTTCGATGCGGTGAAGCGGGTCGCGCGCCAAGAGGGCGCGACCGCGTTCATGGCGTTCTTGGCCGCCTATCAAGTGCTGTTGGCGCGGTATTCCGGGCAAGAAGATCTGGCGATCGGCGTCGGCAACGCGAACCGCCCGCGGCGCGAGCTCGAAGCGCTGATCGGTTTCTTCGTCAACACCTTGCCGTTGCGCGGCGATTTGTCCGGCGATCCGACCTTCCGCGAACTGCTGGCGCAGGTGAAACAACGCACCATCGACAGCTACGCCAACCAGGACATGCCGTTCGAGCGGCTGCTGGAAACGCTGAACGTCGAGCGAAATCTCAGCCACACGCCGCTGTTCCAGACGATGGTGTTCTTCCAGAACTTCCCGGAGCGGAACATCGATTTGGCGGGTCTGAAGATCCTGCCCGTCAACATCGAGGGCGCGCACTCGGGCACGTCCCGCACCGACGCGACCATCTTCGCCAGCGAAGTCGGCGGCGAGTTGCAATTGCTGATCGAGTACGCCACCGATCTGTTCGATCACGATTACATCGGCGGTTTCGCCGCGCATTTGCAGCAATTGTTGGTCGCGATCGCCGAAGACCCGGGCAAGCGTTTGTCCGAGTTGGAGATGATGCCGACCGAACAGCGCAAGCGCGTCGTCGAGGATTGGAACGCCACGGCGCAGCCGCTGCCCGCGGAAGCGACGATGCACGCGATGTTCGAAGCGCAAGCCGCGCGCGCGCCGCAGGCGACGGCGGTGGTGCAGTACGACGACCATGGCGAAGTCGAGCGCTTGAGTTACGCCGAATTGGACGCGCGCGCCGAACGCATCGCCGCGCATTTGCGCGCGCGCGGCTGCGGCCCGGGCAAGATGGTCGGACTGTTCCTGCATCGCAAGCCGCATATGCTCGCGGCGATGCTCGGCGCGTGGAAAGCGGGCGCCGCTTACGTGCCGCTCGATCCGAGCTATCCGGCCGAGCGCATCGCGTGGATGCTGGAAGACTCTCTCGCCCCGGTGGTGGTGGCCGATCCCGAGCTCATCGCCGAATTGCCGGCCGGTGCGCATGCGGTCTTGTCGATCGAGGATGCGCTAACGGCGGATGTGTTGACGGCCGGTCCGCCGACGTCGACCGATGGCATTGCGATGGCGGGCGCGGAAGACACCGCCTACGTCATCTTCACCTCCGGTTCGACCGGTCGTCCCAAAGGCGTGCGCGTGCCGCATCGCGCCGGCGTCAATTTTCTCGCGTCGATGGCGCGCACGCCGGGCTTGCGCGCCGACGACGCGCTGTGCGCGATCACCACGTTGTCGTTCGACATCGCGTTGTTGGAACTGATGCTGCCGTTGACGGTAGGCGCGCGCGTGATCCTCGCCGACCGCGTGACCGCGGCCGACGGACAAGCGCTGGCCGCATTGCTCGACCGCGCCGAAGCCACCGCGATGCAGGCCACGCCCGCCACGTGGCGCATGCTGTTGGAATCGGGCTGGCGCGGGCGCAAGGAGTTGCGGATGTTCTGCGGCGGCGAAGGTCTGCCGCGCGAACTGGCCGACCGTTTGCTCGGCCACGGCCGCGAATTGTGGAATCTCTACGGCCCGACCGAAACCACGGTGTGGTCCACCGTCGATCGCGTCGAAGCCGGCGAGGGCGCCATCAGCATCGGCAAGCCGATCGCGAACACCGAAATCTACATCGTCGACAAGCGCATGCGGCCGCTGCCGCCGGGCATCCCCGGCGAACTGCTGATCGGCGGTTCGGGCGTGTCGCAAGGCTATCTGGATCGCCCCGAACTGACCGCCGAGAA
>JADZBF010000154.1 GCA_020852215.1 Lysobacter sp.
CCCGGTTTCATCGCGTAGGTGAACGTCGGCGATCGGCCGCTGCGCTCGATGAAATCGCCCATGCGGGCGGGCGCTGCGTTGTAGAGTTCCTTCAGGCCGGCTTCCGGTTTGTTCTTCATCACCTTCGAGGCGATGGCGTTGAAGCCGCCGATGTGGGCGCTGGCTTCGTCGTCGCGGTTGGCCTGGATGAGCGTCTTCACCGACGCGGTGTAATCGTGCGGGCCTTTGGTCTTCGCGATGCGTTCGACGTCTTTGACGAAATCGGCGCTGGCCTTGTCCGCGACGGTGCTGTTGAACGAGTGCTGGATCTCGTGGCCCATCACGAAGATCAGTTCGGCGGCCGCGGCCGTGTCCCTGCCGGCGCGTTTCAATTCGGCGGCGGGCAGTTGGATGGCTTTGGTGTCGCTGCTGTAGGTACCGCCGGCGTTGGCCCCGCGCGGCAGCATCTCGAATTTCTCCAGGTGCCCTTTGCCGACGGAGTCGACGATGCGGGCTTTCAAGTCGGGCGACTTTTCGAGCAGCTCGCGCAGATTCTTGCCGGGCGTGCTATGCGCGGTGTCGTTGGCTTTCTCGAACGCCGTGAGGATCTTGTCGAGTTTGGTTTCCGCGGCTTTCTTGTCCGCGGCCATTTTTTTCAGAACGTCTTCGGGAATGGCGGCCATGTCGGTGTCCCTCAGGCGTTGATGATGAGTTTGGAGACGCAGGCGTGATCGGCCTTTGCGTCGTTCTCGCCGCGCACGTAAACCTGCACGGAGACATCGTCGCGAACGAAATCCCACAGCAGGACATTGCCGTGTTTGCCCGGCGAAGGCGTGGCCTCGTACCCCGCGGCGGCGAGCGCCTGGGCGTAGGCGTCGAAGTCGAGCGCGCAGATCGGCGCCATGTCGGCATTGGCGCGGCTTTCGTCGTCGAAGGAGAACATCAGGCGCGTGGGTTTCGCCTCGCCGCCGTCGGGCAGCGAGATCAAGTTGTAGGCCCAGGCGTCGGTGAGCTGACCGCCGAAGCCGTATTCGTTGGCGTCGTCGGGGTTGAACTCGACCTTCATGCCGGTGAGTTGTTCGATGCGCGCCGGGGCGATGTCGTCCGCGCTGCGGACGTTCTCGACGAGTTTCAGCACGCGTTTGCCGATGTCCTCGGCGCGGTCGGAATGCACGGACTGATCCATGGGAATCCTGTTTTCGGAGAGAGTGGAAGTGCGGCCGGACGGGCGGCTGCGGTACCGCTCAGCCGTAGTGCCATCAACGAAAACCGGCGCCACGGGCGGCCAAACCGGGCCGGGGCGATCAGAACATCAGGTTGACGATCAGCACCACGATGCCGGTGTACATCAGGCTGATCGGTGCGCCGATGCGCCACAGTTCCTTGGCGGAATAGCCGGCGGGGCCGGTGATCATGGCGA
The DNA here is from genome assembly GCA_020852215.1 of Lysobacter sp. GTDB lineage: Bacteria > Pseudomonadota > Gammaproteobacteria > Xanthomonadales > Xanthomonadaceae > Lysobacter_I. The sequence continues at coordinate 1,400 of JADZBF010000154.1, forward strand.
TCACCGGGTTGGAGGCGGTCATGAAATTGTTGGAAGCCGACAACGCGATGATCAACGCGAACGCGGTGGGATTGCCGCCCGCGGCGAGGGCGAGGTTGATCGCGATCGGCACCATCACGATGGTCGCGCCGACGTGGCTGATGACCAGCGAGAACGCGGTGGTGAGCAAGCCGATGGCGATTTCCAGCAACCACACCGGCGTACCTTCGGGCAGGCGGTCGACGCTGTGCGCCGCGACCCACGCCGCGGCGCCGCTGGAATCCATCGCCCAGCCCAGCGGAATCAAGCACGCCATCAGGAACACGGTTTTCCAATTGATCGCCGCGTAAGCCTCGTCCATCTTCAGCACGCCGGTGATCAGCATGCCGGCGACGCCGGTCATCAGCGCCACCGAGGCGGGAATGCGCGAGGACAGCGCGATCAGCATGGTGATCGCGAAGATGGTCATCGCGATTTTCAGTTTGTGCGGGCGTTGTTCGGCTTTCGGGTAATCGGTGACGATGACGAAGTCACGGCCGGTCGCGGCCTGGGCCAAGTCTTGCCACACGCTGTGCAGCACCAGCATATCGCCCGCGCGCAGCGGCACTTCGCGCACGTTGTCGCGCAGCACGTGTTTGTCGCGATTGATCGCCAGCAGGCGCAGGTTGTAGCGCTTGCGCAATTGCAATTGCGTGGCGGTCTTGCCGATGAACGTCGAAGTGGGCGGAATCACCGCTTCGGAAATGCCGGCGCGGCTGGGATTGAACAGATCGGCGAATTCGCGCAGACGGCTGCTCATACGCAGGAAACGGTTTTGCGCGAAGTCGGCGATGGTCTGGCGCGGACCCATCACGCCGAGCACGCTACCGACCCAGATGCGCGCGTCGCCCGGCGGCACCAAGCGCGATTCGTTGCCGGTTTTCAGCGCCAGAATCAGCGGCGCGTCGTGCAGGCTTTCGGCTTCGCCCAAGGACATGCCGACCAGCGGGCTGTCGGCGCTGACGGTGAGTTCGTAGACGTCGCCGTCGATGCCGTACACGCTGGCGAAATAACTTTGCGTGCGCGCGGGCGTGACGCCTTTGTCGTAGTCGCCGTCGTCCAGATGTTTGCTGCCGAAGAAATGGAAATAGGCCAAACCCGCGACCAACAGCGCGATACCGATGGGCAGCGGCGCGAACATCGGCAGCGGTTTGAGCGTGGTCAAACCCGACGGCAGGTTGGCGTTGGC
>JADZBF010000155.1 GCA_020852215.1 Lysobacter sp.
CGGTCGGGCGAGGTCGGCGGAATCGGCTGCTGCGGGTTGTGGCCGGTCGGCGCATCCGGAGTCGGTTGGGCGGGCGGCGCACGGTCGGGCGAGGTCGGCGGAACCGGCTGCTGCGGTTGCGCGGGCGGAGCTTGCGTCTGCGGATCGGCGGTCAAACTGATGCCCAGCGCGCGCGCGGTGTTCTGGCCGACGATGCCGTCGTCCGTCAAGCCGTTCGCGCGCTGGAAAGCCCGCACCGCGTTTTCGGTGTTCTGGCCGAACCTGCCGTCCGTGCCCTGCGTGTCGAAGCCGCGCTCGGTCAGCGCCCGCTGCAGTTCCTCGACCTTCGGGCCGCGGTCGTTGCGGTTCAGAACGCCGTCGGCGAGCGGATCGCGGCCGCCGGGCGCGCGGTCGGTGTAAGGCTGCGTGGGATCGCCGCTCAACGCGCGATAGGCGTCGTTCGGATTCATCCCACCGCGGATGTTTTCCTGGTACTGATCGCGCATCTGATTGAGCGCGCGGCCGACTTGATCGGCGGTGATCGAGGCGCTGTTGCCGGCGGAATCGCCGTCGTAAACGCTGCGCCCGGTGCGCGGGTCCGCGATGCTGGCGAATTCGCGCGCCAACGCCAATTGCGCGGACTGCAGGCCCTCGGGGCCGCTGGTCTGGCCGGTGATGTAATCGCGTACCTGCGGACGTTTTTCGTCGATCAGGTAATCCGCGAACATGCGCTCCTGCAACTGCGGGGTGAAGCGCTCGTTGGGATCGATGCCGAGGTTGTTCACCGCTTCGCGGAAAGTGCCCGGAATCATCTGGTACTTGCCGACCGCGAACAGTCTGTCCGGATCGCCCCTCTCCAGATCCTGACGACGCATCACCTCGCCCACGGTCATCTGCGAGAAGTCGATGGTGGCGCCGCCGGAGTCGCCGGCGCGACCGCGATTGAACGAGCCGTAGCCGCCCTCGCCCGAGGAGATCAGCGCGCCGAGCGGATTGCTCGGGCCGAAATCGTTGGGGCCGCCGGTCACGGCGCCGCTCGTGGGGCGGTCGGGTTGCGCAGGTTGCGCCGGCTGCTGCGGTTGCGCGGGCTGCTGGGGCTGAGCCGGTTGTTGCGGCTGGGCGGGCTGCTGCGGCTGGGTCTGCGCGTCGGCCGTGAGGCTGATACCGAGGGCGCGCGCGGTGTTCGCGCCGACCACGCCGTCGTCCGTCAAACCGTTCGCGCGCTGGAACGCACGCACCGCGTTCTCGGTGTTCTGGCCGAACTTGCCGTCCGCGCCCTGCGTGTCGAAGCCGCGTTGGGTCAGCGCACGCTGCAATTCCTCGACCTTCGGGCCGCGGTCGTTACGATTGAGCAGGCCGTCGGCGAGCGGATCGGCGTTGCCTTGGCCTGGATTGGTGCGGCCGTCTTGCCCCTGACCGGGCTGGATGCGACCGCTGGCCATATCGTTGATGTACTGCTCGAACACGCGCGGGGGCGCTTCCACATGCGCGTGGATCGAACCCGGACTGCCGGTATCGCCCATCCGGCCGATCGTTTGGCCGTACGAAACGAACGTGCCCTCGGGCGGCTGACTGCCCTGCGCCATGTGCAGCGACTGCGCCAGCACATTGCCTTGCGCGTCGCGAATCTGCACCGTGTTCCACGGATCGTTCAAGCTGTGGATATACCCCGCAACCGGCGAGGGAATCGTCGGCGGATCGACGATGAAGTCTTTCTTGACGTGCGGTTCGGTACGACCGCGCGTGCGCACTTCTTCCAACTCGCCGTCGATCGTCTGGTATTCGCGGCCAGATTCGCGGCCTGCGCTCGGGTGATGCTTCTCGAGATCGTCGTAGCTGTTGACGCGTTCGACGCGGCCACCGACGCTTTCGGTGATGACGTAATTCGGCATTGCGGCTCTCCCTGTTGTGAAGACGGTATTCGAGATGGGGTTTTTCGGGACGGTGCGGTAAGACGGCGAATCGATAGCGGAATCAAGGGCGAATCAAGGGCTCGGGGGTTCCGGATCGCCGGTCAGCGTCCAGCAACCCCCGCGGGTTTCGAAACGGTACGAATTGCCCTCGGACATGCCGTAGTTAAAACGAACGACGCGCACGTTCGCCGAAGGCGATTCGATCTTGACCGGCAGCGCGGCGGCGTCCACCGCGCCCTTGGCGTCTTCGTGATGGAACGCGCCGTCGCGATACACCATGTCGAAATCGCGGTAAGCGTCCGCGGGCACGTAGACCGTGCGCGAAGCGTCGTTGCCTTGGTCATCGGTGTACAACTCGCCCACTTCCACGACCGGGGCCGTGAACGTGCGACGAACCGTCGCGTCGGCCGCGAAGCGCTTGAGGAAGGCGTCGAAATCTTCGTTCGGGCAGGCCGATGCGGCGACGGGCGCCGCGGGGCGCAGGTCCCACGAACGAACCGCGAACGTCGATTCCTGGCCCGCCACGTTCCAACGTTCGTAAGGGCCGTAAGTGCTCACGCGCAAGCGTCGGCCGTCGGATGGATCGGCGAACCACAGCAGACAAGCGCCGTCGCCGCTGCAGCTTTCGGTTTCCGGAAGCGCACCGCAGACCGCGGCCGCGCCGCCGACGTTTTCCCAGCAGGCCGGGTCGCGCAACGGCACCCAACCGGCCGCGATCACCGCCTCGCGCAACCGCGCGTAAGGCATGTTCTGCGACAGTCCGGAGAGGAACGCGGGAGCCGCCTTCGCGGCATCTACTTCGACGACGGCAGCGGGCGTGGGCGCGGCCGGCGTTTTGGCGTCGGCGGCCGCGGAAGCGCTGGCGTCCGCGACGGCTGCGGCCGGGCTCGCCTCCTGGCGACAAGCGGCCAGCGCGAACGCGCACACCGACAGCACCGCACCCAGAAGGAGCGGACGGAAGGACTGCGGGCGGCGAAGGGATTGCGTCATGGGACTCCTCGAAACATCGGAAAGGCGGTGGAATCGACAGCATGCGCGAAGAACGACTTCTGCGCGGCCGCCGCCCACATTCACCCGCGCCTTCGGGCGCGAGCGGTTGGACCGAAAGAAAATGGGTTGAAAAAAAATGGTTTGAAAAAAAATGGTTTGAAAGAAAATGGGTTGAAAGAAAATGGACCGAAAAAAAACGGGAGTACGTGCCGGCGCGAGGTGGGCCTCATGCCCGGCGCGCATGCGGGGGAGCTTGCGCGCGCAACCGCGAAATTCGCGGCCGTTCCCGTGTAAAGGCGAACGATAGGAGACTCGGACGTGCGCCGGTAGGCGCTCGTGCGTAAGCGAAGGCGCGCGCCATGGAAGCGCATACGGCGGACGACGGCGGAAGCGTCGGAGAGGGCGAAAGCGGCGGCTCGACCTGCCTTCGATGCGAGCGCGTCTACGGCGTCGCGACGACACCACGGCAGACCCGATTGTGCGGGAACCCGAAGGCTCCCGCGATTTTCGGCAGTGGCCACTGCCCGCAAGCTCGTATCAGCCATGACAACCTCAGATGGATACGATCGATTCGGATTTTGGCGCTTTCGACGGCGCACGGGCTAAACGCTGACGCTCTGCCCGATGGAGCCCATCTTCCACAAGAAAATCCCCGTTCGCAAGAGGGCGGATGTTGGGATCGGCGGGCCGGCGGCAGTGTTCCGACAGCCGGTTCCGCGCGCAGCAAAAACAACGGGCCGTCTTTCGACGGCCCGTTGCGCGACACGGAGGTTGCAGTACAGAGGTTGCAGTACAGAGGTGACGCTTCGGAACGCCCGTCTGCGCCTTAGACCATGACGCTCTTCGGCTTCGACTGGGTTTCGTCTTTCAGCACCGGCGTATCCACCATCTCGTTCCGCTGCTGGTTCGGCTGCGGCGAGGTGGTCTGCTCGGGCTTCTTGGAATCGGCCATCTTGGTGCTGTCGCTCAGCGATTGATTCACCGCCTGGTTCACGTCGATGTTCGCGCGCTTCACGCCTTCCGCCCAAGGATCCGCGCCTTGGATCGCGATCAGGCCTTCGCCGTTCTTGCTGCGCGTCACGTGATCGATCTGCGTCAGGCCGCTCAACTTCGCATCGGCCGCCAAAGCGCCGGCCGCGCGCTCCAACTCGTCGCGCGACTTGAAGCCGCCGCTCGGACCCAACTGCTCCAAGTTCGCCACCGCTTGGGTGTAGAGCTTGTTGTCGGCGTGGCCCGCTTCGTTGATCTGCGGCCCACGGTCGTTGCGCAAGGTGCGATCGGACGGGGTGTCCGTCGGCTTCGTCGGCGACACCACGTCGGTCACGCGGCCTTCGGCGTCGATCTTCGGCTCGAACTTCGACTGCTGACCGACTTTTTCCAGCGTCGCCTTATCGGCGATGCCCGTTTCCGGCAGACCGTTCGCTTTCTGGAACGCCGACACGGCCGCTTGCGTGTTGCCGCCGTATTCGCCGTCGACCTTCAGCGGCTTGCCGTCCGCACCTTTGTATCCCAACTCGTTCAAGTTGGTCTGGAAGCCGCGCACGTCCGGCCCTTTCTCGCCCGGCTTGAGTTCGCCGTCGGCCGCGGCATGACGCGTCATGCCTTTCTCGACCAGACGCATCGTCTCCTGGTCGGCGACGCCCGTGACCTTCATACCGTTCTCGCGCTGGAACTGCTCGATCGCTTCCTTCGTGCGGTTGCCGAAGTCGCTGTCGGGTTTCAACTTGTTGCCGGCCGCATCGGTGTAGCCCAGGTCACTCAGGCGCGTCTGCAGTTGTTCCACCTGCGCGCCCGTGTCGCCTTGCTTGAGTTCGGTCTTCGCGGCGGCCGGGGAATCCAGGTCCTTCGCGCCCTTCAAGTAAGGCATCGGATCGACGGCGACGCCGTTCTGGCGGATTTCGAAGTGCAAATGCGTATCGCC
>JADZBF010000156.1 GCA_020852215.1 Lysobacter sp.
GCAATTGCGTATCCACCACCGATTGCGCGTCGTTGCCCATCCGGCAGGTGCCGACCGGGTGGTAAACGGATTCGGCCTTGGCGCGCACGAATTCGATCAGCTCGGCGTCGCTCAAGTCGGTACGGCTCGGGAAGATCGGCGCGCCGCGATACGCGTCGAAGGCTTTCTGCGCCAGAATCTCGCGCGAGATTTTCGCGCATTCGAGCATCATCTTCAGGTCGAAGCCTTCCGCGTCGCTCAGATAATTCGCTTGGATGCGCACCTTGTCGGCCGCGCGACCGCTGGCCAGCGCAACGCGACCGCGGCTGCGCGGACGCAGGAAACACGCGTGCAAGGTGTAACCGTCGCCCGGCAAGCGGCGACGGCCGTGATCGTCCAGCATCGCCGGCACGAAATGGAATTGGATGTCGTCGCGTTCGTCGGGTGCGAGCGGCGAGCGCGCGAAACCGCCGGCTTCGGCGATATTGCTGCTGCCGGGGCCGCTGTGGCCGCGCAGGTAATAGTGATACGCGATTTTCAGATCGCCGACGCGGTCGTAGGTGACGCGCTGGGTCGAATGGAACAGCGTGCAAACGTCGAGATGGTCTTGCAGATTCGCGCCCACGCCGGGCGCGTCGTGCAGCACGTCGATGCCGTGTTTACGCAGTTCGTCGGCCGGGCCGATGCCCGACAACATCAGCACTTGCGGCGAATTGATCGCGCCGCCGCTGACGATCACTTCGCGCGCGGCCGGTTGGTGATAAGCGCGGCCGCCCATCGCATAGGCCACGCCGTTGGCGCGACGTCCGTCGAAGGTGATGCGGCTCACCAGCGCGCCGGTGTGGACGGTGAGATTGGGCCGGTTTTTGATGGGCGCGAGATACGCCGCGGCGGTCGAGCATCGCGCGCCGTCGCGCTGCGTGACTTGATAGAAACCGACGCCGTGCTGCTGCGGGCCGTTGAAATCGCCATTGACCGGCAGCCCGTGCTGGTGCGCCGCGTCGATGAACGCTTGCGACAGCGGATTGGTGTAGCGGAGGTCGGAGACCGATAGCGGGCCGTCCCCGCCGTGCAGCGCGTCGGCGCCGCGTTGGTTGCCCTCGGATTTGCGGAAATAGGGCAGCACGTTCTCCCAGTGCCAACCTTCGGCGCCCGCAGCCGCCCAATCGTCGTAATCGCGTGCGACGCCGCGGATGTAGCACATCGCATTGATCGAACTGGACCCGCCCAGTACTTTGCCGCGCGGCCACCACAGCGTGCGGTGGTTGAGCTGCGGCTCGGCGACGGTGTTGTAGTCCCAATTCACGCCCTTTTCGTTGACCAGCTTGGCCAAACCGGCGGGCATATGGATGAAAGGATGCCAATCGCGGGGGCCGGCTTCGAGCAGCAACACCTTGATTTGCGGGTCTTCGCTCAAACGGTGCGCCAGCGCGCAGCCCGCCGAGCCGGCGCCGATGATGATGTAGTCGAACACGCGAAACCCCTCGAACACGATGCCCGGACACTATGCCCGGCAGTTAGAGCAAACACTCTGCGGATTCGGGTGTACGCCCCGCGGGGGCTTACGGCGGGGGCTTACGGCGGGGAGCGGACCGGTGGGCGGGGGGCAGATCAATCGGGAGCGGGCTGAGCCGGGGCCGGGATGAATCGGGATCCGGATCAATGTGGAACAGGCGGCCGATCAAAGCCGGTTGTAGCGCCGGACCCGATCAAAGCCGGTTGTAGCGCCGGACCCGATGCAGCCTCCGCCGGATGCTGCGATCGTCGTCGAAGCGGTATTCCTCCACCTCCACGCGCATCTCGTCCTCGGCCGCGAACGCCTCGCGCATGGCGTAGAGCCGGCCGTTGCCCTCGAACGCCAGCCAACGGTCGCCATCGGCGACGACCTTGATCTGCGAGACCGACGGAATGATGGCCTGCAGCGCGGCCCCGTCCAGCGTTTTGCTGATCAGCAGCGCCTCGCGATGCGCGCGCAGGGCGGCGGCGCGCTCGGCCGTGGTGCGCAACGCGGACTCGCGATCGATCCGGTGGATCGGGTCGAGCCGCGCCAACGGCACCAGGACGATGCGTTTATCCCGGCGTTTGCGGTGGATATCCAGCACCACCTTCGCCATGTACGCGTCTTTGTAGTCCATCTGCGCGATTTCGCCGCGCTTGCCGAGCAGGTAGAGCCACCACGTGCGAAGGGTGTCGAGCATCGATCAGGCCTCGCTTAGCGCATACCCGGCGGGCCCACGCGGCAGTCGCCGGGCGATGGCCCCATGTCGATCGGAAATTCGATCCGACCCTCTTCGCAAGCGGTGCTGTCGATCGATTCGACGGACAATCTGTTGCCAGTAACGCGATATCGGAGATAGCCGATGCCCTCGTTGCGTTCGTCGATCAGCCGCAGACGCTTTTTCGAAGCGTCGTCGGAAATGTACTCGATGCGCGCTTCCGGCAATTCGTATACGCATGTGCCTGCGCTGCTGTCGGGAATCGTGCCCACCTTGGAGACGATACGCAGCCCGACCAGTCGATCCGCCACCAATTTCGCTTCCGCTCGTGTCGCATAATTCGCGAACGCGCCCGTACCGTGCCACTCGCAGCGCAAGTCGCGATCGCGAGACGCGGATTCGCAGCCCGACAGCGCGCAAGCCGATGCGGCCATCGCCCACGCGAATTGCCGCGACTTCATGTCGTCAATCGATCCCGACCGCATGCGCATGCTCGCGCGTGGCCATGAACGTCACCGCCGGGGCGCGCTCCTGCGCGAGTTGCAGGTTCACGCGGGTCGGGGCGAGGTAGACCAACTGGCCGGCGGCGTCGATCGCGAGGTTCATCGCGTTCTTGTCGCGGAATTCTTCCAACTTCTTCGCGTCGTCGCAGCGGATCCAGCGCGCGGTGGCGACAGCGACCTGCTCGAAGCTGGCATCGACGCCGTATTCGTCTTTCAGGCGATACGCCACCACATCGAACTGCAGCATGCCGACCGCGCCCAGAATCAGATCGTTGCTCATCAGCGGGCGGAAGAACTGCGTCGCGCCTTCCTCCGACAACTGCGCGAGGCCTTTCTGCAATTGCTTGAGTTTCAGCGGGTCGCGCAGACGCGCGCGGCGGAAGAGTTCCGGCGCGAAGTTCGGGATGCCGGTGAACGAGAGGTTTTCGCCCTCGGTGAAGCTGTCGCCGATCGAGATGGTGCCGTGGTTGTGGATACCGATCACATCGCCGGGATATGCCGATTCCGCGATTTCGCGGTCGCTGGCCATGAAGGTCAATGCGTTGGCGAGCTTCACTTCCTTGCCGCTGCGCGGATGGAAGGTTTTCATGCCCGCAGCGAACTTGCCCGAGCAAACGCGCATGAACGCGACACGGTCGCGATGTTGCGGATCCATATTCGCCTGAATCTTGAACACGAAGCCGGTGAGTTTTTCTTCGTTCGGCTGCA
>JADZBF010000157.1 GCA_020852215.1 Lysobacter sp.
GCACGGCGGCGGCTGGTGCGTCGGCGATAAATCGATGGATAGCGTGACCGCGAACAAAGTGGCGCGCTGGGCGACGCGCGGTTTCGTGTTCGTCTCCGCGAATTACCCGATGGTCAACGATGGCCTCGATGCGCGTGCGCAGGGCGACGAGATCGCGAAGGCGACCGCGTTCGTGCAGGCGCATGCGGCCGAATGGGGCGGCGATCCGGGCAAAGTGATTCTGATGGGCCACTCGGCCGGCGCGCATCTGGTGTCGCTGGTGAACGCCGATGGCGAACTGCGGCGCAGGCATGGCGTGCGTCCGCTGTTGGGCACGGTGTCGCTGGATGCCGGCGCGATCGATGTGGTCACGCAGATGCCGAATGTGTACCCGTTTCTCAAGGCGCGCTACCGCGAAGCGTTCGGCGACAGCGAGGCGCAGTGGATCGCGGCGTCGCCGTATCACCGCCTCGGTCGCGATGCCGCGCCGTGGCTGGGCGTGTGTTCGACCCAGCGCAAAGACGATCCCTGCAGTCAGGCGCGGGCGTATGTCGAGAAGAGCGAGGGCTTGGGCGTGCGCGCCGAAACGCTGCCGCAACCGATGGGGCACAGCGCGATCAACAGCACGCTGGGCGAAGACAACGATTACACGCGTGCGGTCGAGGCGTTCCTCGCCGGCTTGGATCCCGCGGTCGCTTCGCGACTGCGTTGACGCGCGGCTTTCGCCTAGTCTTTCGCCGAACTAATCGGCTTCTTCCGGCGGCGGCGTAACCGTCTCGGGATCGAGCGCGAGCTTGCCGGCGATCAACACCGCTTGCGTGCGATTGTTCGCGCCGAGTTTGCGCAGAATCGCAGTCATATGCGCTTTGATCGTGGCTTCGGAGACGCTCAACTCGTAGGCGATCTGCTTGTTGAGCAGGCCGTCGCAGAGCATCTGCAGCACGCGGAATTGTTGCGGCGTGAGGTCGCGGACGCGGCGGGCGACGTCGTGTTCTTCGCTGCCGGCGGCGGGCGCGGTCATCGCCGCAGCGGGCACCCAGCGGTCGCCGGCCAAGACGTGGCGGATCGCTTCGCCCAGTTGCGCGGCGTCGGCGGATTTGGGCAGAAAACCGACGGCGCCGTGGTCCAGCGCGCGGCGCATCGTCGCGGGATCTTCGCGCGCGGACACCATCATCACCGGCAATTGCGGATGCAGCGCGCGCAGATGCACCAGCGCGCTGAAGCCTTGCGCGCCGGGCATGTTCAGGTCGAGCAGCAGCAGATCGGCGTCGGCCTCGCGTTCGGCGAGGGCGTAGAGGGTTTCGACGTTCTCGGCTTCGTGCAGCGTCGCGTCGGGGATCACCCGCAGCACCGCGCCGCGCAGGGCTTCGCGGAACAGCGGGTGATCGTCGGCAAGCAGCAGTGTGGTCACGCGAATTCCATGAGCGATGCGGTGTAGCCGCGATGCAGTCCTTTTACCGCACCAAGCGTTCGTTCACCAGCGATTGCACGACGGCCGGGTCGGCCAGCGTGGAGGTGTCGCCGAGTTGTTCCGGCGCGTTTTCGGCGATCTTGCGCAGAATGCGGCGCATGATCTTGCCCGAGCGCGTCTTCGGCAGACCGGGCGCCCACTGGATGAAGTCGGGCGTGGCGATCGGGCCGATTTCCTTGCGCACGTGCGCCACCAGCTCCTTGCGCAGTTCTTCGCTGGTGGTTTCGCCGGCCACCAGGGTGACGTAGGCGTAGATACCCTGGCCTTTGATGTCGTGCGGGAACCCGACCACCGCGGCTTCGGCCACTTTCGCGTGCGACACCAGCGCACTTTCCACTTCCGCGGTGCCGATGCGATGGCCGCTGACGTTGATCACGTCGTCGACGCGGCCGGTGATCCAGTAATAGCCGTCTTCGTCGCGGCGGCAACCGTCGCCGGTGAAGTACATGCCCGGATAGGTTTTGAAGTAGGTGTCGATGAAGCGTTCGTGATCGCCGTAGACCGTGCGCATCTGGCCGGGCCACGAATCGAGCAGCACCAGATTGCCTTCTGCAGCACCGTTGGAAGCCTCGCCTTCGAGCATCGCGCCGTTGGCGTCCACCAGCGCGGGCCGCACGCCGGGCAGCGGTTTCGTCGCCGAACCGGGCTTGAGATCGGTTGCGCCGGGCAGCGGCGAAATCAAAATGCCGCCGGTTTCGGTTTGCCACCAGGTATCGACGATCGGGCAACGCCCTTCGCCCACCACGTCGTAGTACCAGCGCCAGGCTTCGGGATTGATCGGTTCGCCGACGCTGCCGAGCAAACGAATCGACGCGCGCGAGGTCTTTTTCACCGGCGCTTCGCCTTCGCGCATCAACGCGCGGATCGCGGTGGGCGCGGTGTAGAAAATGGTGACTTGGTGTTTATCGACGACCTCCCAGAAGCGCGAGACGGTCGGATAATTCGGCACGCCTTCGAACACCACCGAGGTGGCGCCGTTGACCAGCGGACCGTAAGCGATATAGCTGTGGCCGGTGACCCAGCCGACGTCGGCGGTACACCAATAGATATCGTCGTCGCGCAGGTCGAACACGCTTTCGTGGGTGTAGCTGGCCCACACCAGATAACCGCCGGTGGTGTGCAGCACGCCTTTTGGTTTGCCGGTGCTGCCGGAGGTGTAGAGGATGAACAGCGGGTCTTCGGCGTTCATGCGCTCGGGCGCGCATTCCGTGGGCTGCGGGTCCACGACCGCGTCGTACCAACGGTCGCGCGGCATCTGCATGTCCACCACACCGCCGGTGTGGCGCACCACCAGCACGGTTTCGACCGAATCGGTGCCCGGCATCTTCAGCGCGGCGTTGACGTTCGCTTTCAGCGGCACGGCTTTGCCGCCGCGCAGGCCTTCGTCGGCGGTGATGACGATCTTGCTGTCGCAGTCGGCGATGCGGTCGGCGATGGATTGCGGCGAGAAGCCGCCGAACACCACCGAATGCACCGCACCGATGCGCGCGCAGGCCTGCATCGCGACCACGGCGTCGACGATCATCGGCAAATAGATGGTGACGCGATCGCCTTTCTTCACGCCGAGATTGCGCAGCGCGTTGCCGAGTTTGCACACGCGCTCGTACAACTCTCGATAGCTGACGCGCTGCGCCGGTTGATTCGGATCGTCCGGTTCGAAGATCAATGCGGTTTTGTCGCCGCGCGTCGCCAGATGGCGGTCGAGACAATTGACGCTGGCGTTCAATTCGCCGTCGGCGAACCAGCGGATGCGGAAATCTTCCAACGCGAAGCTGACGTCCTTGATTTGCGTGGGCGGCGTGAACCAATCCAGGCGTTCGGAGATTCGGCGCCAGAAACCCTCGGGGTCGCGCAGGCATTCGGCGTAATCGCCGTCGTAGCTCGCGCGGGTGTAGCGCGCACGGGACGCGAACTCGGTGCAGACGGGATAGACCGACAAAACCGGGTCATTCGGCGAATTGGGCGATGACATAGCGCGTCCTCCTGATGAATCGATGCGCGCAGTGTGCCCCAAGCACGCGTCGCCGGGCTTAGACCATGGTCGAAAAGACCGGCGAATCCCGGCTCGATTCGACCAATGGCGAATAGGCGCGGGTCGGCGCGGGGCACAGGCTGCGCGAACACCGCATCGCCCTCGGGAGGGGCTTCGTCCATGAATATCGCATTGCCCTTACGGCGGCCGTTGACGCTCGCCTTGATGATCGGCCTGATGGCGCCCGGGCTCGCCATCGCCCAGAGCGCCGAAGCCACGCGCGAACAAGCGCTGGAAGCCCGCGTCGCCGAACTCGAAAAACTCGTGCAGCAGCTCGTCGCCCAACAGCAACAAGCGCCGCAAGCCGCGCCCGCCGCGCCCGCCGACAACAAACCGAAGATCCAAACCGCCCCGATCATGCCCTCGGCCAACCCGGGCACGCGCTTCAGCTACGGCGGTTTCATCAAACTCGATGCGATGGTCACCGACACCAGCGACGGCGAGATCCCCGACGGCAGCGTCGGTCGCTTGTTCTACCTGCCTTCGACCATTCCGGTCGGCGCGCCCACCGCGAACGAAGGCACCGACACCGACATGGGCGCGCAGTTCTCGCGCTTCTGGTTCGCGGGCGATACCGATCTGGAATCCGGCGACAAGCTCAAAGGCTATCTGGAATTCGATCTGTTCGGCGGCGGCAGTATCACCGGCAACGAAACCTCCACCAACACCTACGGCTTGGCGATGCGTCAGGCGTACGTGAATTGGACGCGCAAGAACGGCTCGCAAATCCTGGCCGGCCAAACTTGGTCGAACTTCCAAGATGTGGCCTCGTTGCCGGACGCGGTGGACTTCGTCGGCCCGACCGAAGGCACGGTGTTCGTGCGTCAAGCCCAGGTGCGCTACACCAAGGGCGCGTGGTCGTTCTCGGTGGAGAATCCCGAAACCACGGTCACGCCGTTCCGCAACGTCGGCGCGCGCATCAGCAGCGACGACAATCTGATGCCCGACATCACCGCGCGCTGGCAGAAGAAAGGCGATTGGGGCCATGTGTCCGTCGCCGGCCTGGTCCGTCAGTTCGCCTACGAAAATCCGGCGGCCAGCATCGACGACACCGCGACCGGCGCCGCGCTCAGCGTCTCGGGCAAGTTCAATTTCGGCAAGAACGACGATCTGCGCTACATGGCCACTTACGGCCGCGGCATCGGTCGTTATCTCGGCTTCGGCATCGCCAGCGACACGGTGCTCGACGCCAGCGGCAGCCTGCAGCCGATCGATGGCTACGGCGCGTTCGCCGCATGGCGCCATGCGTTCTCGCCGAAGCTGCGCGGCAACCTGTTCTATTCGATGGCGCATTTCGATAACGACACGGCCATCACCGGCTTCACCGTCAACGAACGCGCGCAGTCGTACCACGCCAACCTGATCTACTCGCCGGCGCCCAAACTCGACATCGGCGCCGAATTCATTTTCGGCGAACGCTCGCTCGAGAACGGCGCCGACGGCGATCTGCGTCGGTTCCATACCCACGTGAAATATTCTTTCTAAAGCCGGAGGGCTCGGACTATGTCTAGCGTCACTGCCTCGACTGCGCCGCAAACCGGCGAACTCACCAAAGACCACAAGAAGGTCATCTTCGCCTCCAGTTTGGGGACGGTCTTCGAGTGGTACGACTTCTACCTCTACGGATCGCTCGCCGCGCACATCGGCAAGCACTTCTTCAGCGGTTTGAACGAAACCAGTCAATTCATCTTCGCGTTGCTCGCCTTCGCCGCCGGCTTCGCCGTGCGTCCGTTCGGCGCGCTGTTCTTCGGCCGCCTCGGCGACATGATCGGCCGCAAGTCCACGTTCCTCGTCACCATCGTGATCATGGGCCTGTCGACGTTCTTGGTCGGCGTCCTGCCCGGTTACGCCACCATCGGCATTCTCGCGCCGATCATCCTGATCTCGTTGCGACTGCTGCAGGGCCTCGCGCTCGGCGGCGAATACGGCGGCGCCGCGACCTACGTCGCCGAACACGCGCCGCACGGCAAGCGCGGTCTGTACACCAGCTTCATCCAGACCACGGCGACGCTGGGTCTGTTCATGTCGCTGCTGGTGATCTGGGCCTGCCGCAACTACTTCGGCAAAGAAACCTTCGAAGCCTGGGGCTGGCGCATTCCGTTCATCGTCTCGGTGGCGCTGCTCGGCGTGTCGGTGTGGATCCGTCTGCAGCTCAACGAATCGCCGTTGTTCAAGCAAATGAAGGCCGAAGGCAAAACCTCGAAAGCGCCGATCACCGAGAGCTTCTTCTCCAAGAACGGCAAGGTCGCGTTGCTCGCGCTGCTCGGCGCCACCGCCGGCCAAGCGGTGGTGTGGTACACCGGTCAGTTCTACGCGTTGGTCTTCATGACCAAAACGCTCAGCGTCGATCCGAACACGGCCGACCTCCTCATCGCCGTCGCGCTCGCGCTCGGCACCGGCGGCTTCGTGTTTTTCGGTTGGCTCTCCGACAAGATCGGCCGCAAGAAGATCGTCATGGCCGGTTGTCTGCTGGCCGCGCTGACCTACTTCCCGGTGTTCAAAACGCTGATGAGCGCGGCGAATCCGGCGCTCGAAAAAGCCGTCGCCACCGCGCCGGCCAAGGTGCTCGCCGATCGCGACCGCTGCGCGCTGCAGTTCGACCCGGTTGGCAAGAAGACCTTCAAGCAGTCCTGCGACATCATCACCTCGGCGCTGGCGAAGAAGGGCATTCCGTACACCATCGACGCCGCGCCCGCCGGCAGCCTCGCCAGCGTGACCATCGGCAGCGCCACGATCGAAAGCTTCGAAGGCGAAACCCTGGTCAAGGACGATTTCAAGGCCAAGTCCGACGCGTTCGGCAAATCGCTGGGCGATGCGTTGACCGCCGCCGGTTATCCGACCAAGGCCGACGACGCGCAGATGAACAAGCCGTTGGTGATCGCGCTGCTGACCTACCTCGTGCTGTTGGTGACGATGGTCTACGGCCCGATCGCGGCGTGGCTGGTCGAGCTGTTCCCGACCCGCATCCGCTACACCTCGATGTCGCTGCCGTACCACATCGGCAACGGCTGGTTCGGCGGCTTCCTGCCGTTCATCGCCTTCACCATCGTGGCCGCCACCGGCAACATCTTCAGCGGCCTGTGGTACCCGATCATCATCGCGTTGATGACCCTGGTGATCGGCTCGCTGTTCCTGCGCGAAACCAAGGACGTCGATATCACCCAGTAGGAGCGCCGGCAGGCGCGACCGCCTTCCTCGCAAACAAGCACGACGCCGGCGAAAGCCGGCGTCGTCATTTGTGGGAGGGCCGGCAGGCCCGATGTTCCGGCAAGCATCAAGGCTTTTGTGGGAGTACCGGAAGCTTTTGCGGGAGGGCCGGCAAGCCCGATGTTCCGGCAAGCATCAAAGCTTTTGTATGAGTACCCGAAAGCTTTTGTGGGAGGGCCGGCAGGCCCGATGTTCCGGCAAGCATCAAAGCTTTTGTATGAGTACCCGAAAGCTTTTGTGGGAGGGCCGGCAGGCCCGATGTTTCAACAAGCCCCGAAGCTTTTGTGGGAGGGCCGGTAGGCCCGATGTTTCAGAGGCATGTAATTTCCCGCTCCAATGCAGTGGATTCGGGCCTGCCGGCCCTCCCACAAAGCAGGTATCGGGCCTGAAGGCCCTCCTGCTACGGGTCAATCGCTCCGCTTCGGCCCGATCAACTTGGCCGCCAAGATGCCGACCTCGTACAGCACGCACATCGGAATCGCAAGCATCAACTGCGACAACACATCGGGCGGCGTGACCACCG
This sequence comes from Lysobacter sp., assembly GCA_020852215.1. Classification (GTDB taxonomy): domain Bacteria; phylum Pseudomonadota; class Gammaproteobacteria; order Xanthomonadales; family Xanthomonadaceae; genus Lysobacter_I. The sequence goes on from JADZBF010000157.1 coordinate 7,213, forward strand.
CGGCGACGAAAAAGATGGCGACGATCGCGTAGCCGCGCCATTCGCCCAGTTGCTTCGGCGTCACCCAGCCCAGCAGCACCATGATGACCAAGGCCACCGGCAGCTCGAAGCAGAAACCGAAGGCGAAGAAAATGACGACCACGAAGTCGAGATACTTCGTCGGGTCGGGCGTGATCTTCACCACGTCCGGCGCGAAACGCACCAAAAACCCGAACACACCCTGCAGCACCACGAAGAACGCGAACGCGCAGCCGGCGTAGAACAACAACAGCGCCGACACCAGAATCGGCAGCGCCAAGCGCTTTTCGCGGCGGTACAAGCCCGGCGCGACGAAGGCCCAGGCTTGGTAAAGCAACCACGGCATCGTGGCGAACAGGGCGACGAAGAACGCCAGCTTCACCGGCGCCATGAACGCGGACATCACCTCGTAAGCGTTCAAGCTGCTGCCCGCGGGCAGTTCGGCCAGCAACGGCCGCACCAACCAATCGAACAGTTCGCCGGAAAAAGGCACCAGCGTCAGAAACAGCAGCACAGGCAGCACCAAACCGCGAATCAAACGCGCGCGCAGCTCGATCAGATGATCGATCAGCCGGCCTTCGCTGGCGTCGACATCGACGCTGTCGGCGCCGGGATCGTCCGAATGTTCGTTGGGATCAGTGTTCGGACCAGTGTTCGGATCAGCGACCGACATCGGCGGGTTCCTGTGCGGTCGCTGGGGAGGTTTCGGCGGTTTCGAGCGCGACCTGCGCGTCGGGCGTCGCGTCGGCATCTACGCCGGACGTCGGCGGCTCGGCGGCCGCATCGCGCTCGACATCGCCGCGCAGGGCGTCGAACTCGCGGCGCACTTCGGCGTTGGTGTCGCGGATGCTCGTTTCGACGTCGCGCAAGGCGTCGCGGCCATCGCGCAGGCTGCGCTGCAATTCTTCGGCCGCCAGCTCGCGCTCCAACTCGCTCTTCACCGAATACCACTGCGCGCGCGCGCGGCGCACCCACAGGC
>JADZBF010000158.1 GCA_020852215.1 Lysobacter sp.
CCATCGCCGTCGCGCCGCCGTCATCGGCGGCGACGACGCGTCCTCTCGATGCGTTATTGACGGAAGCCGAGAACCTACGCAGCACCGGCAGCGAGAAGTTCTCGGAGCGGGTGAAAGAGATTCGCGCAGAGATCGACGCCAAACCGGCAGCCGCGACCAAACTTCAGCGGCAGCGCCTCAAATACCTGCAAGCCTACGAATTCGGCGTGTATCGCGATCGACGCGATCAGGGCATCGAAATCGCGAAGCAATTGATCGTCGAGACCAAGGATACGGGCGTCAAATACCGCGCGAATGCGCTCGTCGCCAACTTCGCCGCGATCAATCGCCGCTTCTCGACCGGGCTGCGCTATCTCGACCGCACGCTCGACATGCGCGACAAGGTCGCCGACAAGAACGTCCGTCACGAGGGTGTCGCCGTCGCGGCGATGCTATACAACCAATACGGGCAACATAATTTCGGTCTGCGCTACGCTAACGAAATTCTCAAGGATTCTCCGACCACGCGCATGCGCTGCGTGGCCGGGCTGTTCAAGATCGAGTCCAAATACGCACTGCGTTCGCTGGCGCAGGACGACCGCGAAATCCAGGAGGCGATCGACCTGTGCGCGTCGATCCAGGAACGCATGCCGGCGAATTTCCTTCGCGCCATTCTCGCGAAGAAAATGAACGACGAAGGCCGCCCCGCCGCCGCCATCGCGCTGCTCGAGCAAGCGCTGAAAGACGCCGAAGCCGTCGGTTATCCGCAATTGACCGCCGAACTGCATTCGATCCTCGGTGAGCTGAAGCTGGCGCGCAACGATGTCGAATCCGCCGAATCGCATGCGCGGCAGGCGGTGACATTCAGCGGCGGCATGGAGCCGGCGATGTCGCTGATTCGCGGCTATAAAACCCTCTACCGCATCGAACTCAATCGCGGCCGTTCCGACCAGGCGCTCGCGATGTACAAGCGGTACGCCGAAACCGAATTGGCGCGCGAGCGCGACGTGAAGACGCGCGAACTGGCCTACGAAGTGTATCGCCACCAAACGCGTCAGCAGAGCCAGACCATCGCGCAGTTGGAGCGCCAGAAACAGGTGTTGCTGCTGGAGCAGGAACTGGAGCGCGAAGCCGCGCAGAAAGCTCGATTGGCGACGGTGCTGCTGTTGGTGGCGGTCGCGGCATTGGTGTTTTGGGCGCTGCAGATCAAGCGTCACCAGAATCAACTGCGCAGCTTGGCGCAGACCGACACCCTTACCGGCATCGGCAATCGCCATTTCTTCACCAAGAGTTCCGAGCGCGCGCTGCAAGAGGCCGCGCGCGACGGCGAAGTCGGCGCCTTGGTCATGTTCGACCTCGACCACTTCAAGGCCATCAACGATACCTACGGCCACGGCGCGGGCGATTGGGTGCTCAAGCAAGTCGGCAAAGTCTGTCTCGCGCATTGCCGAAAGGCCGATTACATCGGGCGTTTGGGCGGCGAAGAATTCGCGGTGCTGCTGCGCGGCGCCGACCTCGCCGGGGCGATGCGGATGGCCGAAGAATGCCGCTCGAAATTGGCGCAGCTCGATACGCGCGAGAGCGGCCATGCCTTCGTGGTCACCGCCAGCTTCGGCGTGACGTCGACCGCGCAATCCGGCTACGACTTGTCGCGCCTGCTCTCGCATGCGGACCAGATGCTGTATCGCGCCAAGAACGAGGGCCGCAACCGCGTTTGCGCCTACACCGCGGAAGCCGCTGCGGATCAGCGTTCCAAGCGTGCGTCCCCGACCCTGACCGTGGTCGGTGGCTGAGCACCCGCATCGTAACGATGCGGGCATCGCTGCGGGCGGTCGCGATGCCATTTCCGCCGCCACTTCCGCCGCCGCGCGAATCCTGGACGAGCTACCGCTGCCGTTCGCAGTGCCCGCCGAGCAGCGGGCGGCGTTGATCGCGGCGTATGGCGCTCCGCCGCGCGCTTATCACCATATCGGCCATGTCGCCGAAGTCATGCGCCACTACGCCGAGGTCGCCGCCGGTCCTGGTTGGCGACGGCCGCGCGAAGTCGCTTGGGCCGTGCTTTATCACGATGCCGTGTATCGCCCCGGGCGCAAAGATAACGAAGCCGAATCGGCGCGCTTGGCTTGCGCGCATCTCGAACGCTGGCGCGCGGATCTCGGCGTTGGCGATGTGGGTGCCGATATCGAGATCGATACCGAGACCGATGCGGTCGACCGCGACCGGATCGTCGTGTTGATCGAGCTGACCGCGCGGCATGGCGCTTTGCGCCGCGAAACGCTAATCGAGCAGGCGCGCGGGATGCCCGGCTCCGCGCCGGCCGAGATCGACGACACGCTGCATTTTCTGGATTGCGATATGGCGATTCTCGGCGCGCCGCCGTCGCGATTCGACGCCTACGACCGCGCCATCGCCGAGGAATACCGCGCGGTTCCGCGTTGGCTGTACCGGCAAAAGCGGCGGCAGTTTTTTCGCATGCTGCTGGAAAGCGAACGGATTTTTCTCAGCGACTTCTTCCGCGATCGGCTCGAAGCCGACGCGCGGCGCAATCTCGAACGCACGCTCGCGGCGTCTTGAGCCATCGAGGGCACGTTCGCGCGATCGAACGACGCGCTAAAATGCCGGCATGATCGAGAATATCGCCGCCTATCATTTCGTACGCATCGACGACCCGGCGGCGGTCGCGGCGCGACTTCGCGACTGGGCCGAATCGCTGGAGCTACGCGGCACCGTGCTGGTGGCGCCCGAGGGTTTGAACCTGTTTCTGGCGGGCGCGCCGTCGTCCATCGGCGAGTGGTTGCGGTCGTTGTGCGAGGATGAGCGTTTCGCGGACATCCAAGTCAAGTTCAGCCGGTCCGAGACGGTGCCGTTCGCCAAGCTGAAAGTGAAGACCAAGCGCGAGATCATCGCGTTCCGGCGCGAGGACGCCTCGCCACTGGACGCGCCGCGCGCGCCGGCCGTGTCGCCGAGCGAGTTGCGGCGCTGGATCGCGCAAGGCCATGACGACCGCGGCCGTCGCTTGGCGCTGGTCGATACCCGCAATCGAGAGGAAACCGACCACGGCAGTTTCGCCGACGCTTTGTTGTTGCCGATCGATAATTTCACCGAATTGCCCGCGGCGCTCGATGCCCATCGCGAGGCGTTGGCGGATGCCGCGGTCGTCGGCTTTTGCACTGGCGGCATCCGCTGCGAGAAAGCGGTGCTGTGGATGCGCGCGAACGGATTTCCGGATGCGCTGCAATTGGACGGCGGCATCCTCGGCTATTTCGAACGCGAAGGCGGTGCGGGCTATCGCGGCGACTGCTTCGTGTTCGACGATCGCGTCGCGCTCGATCCCGATTTGCGCCCGACCTACGGCGCGCGCGCTTCGTCGGTCGACATGCCCGTCGAACCGCCCGCTGTCGCCTCGCATGGCGCGTGAAGCGCCCTCGCACGATTCGCTTTTCTGCGCCTGCTTTCTTCTGCGCCGCAACCGGAGATTCCGATGGAAGACATCGCCAGCATGAGTTGGATCGGCCTGGTCCTGGCGATCGTCGCCGGTTACTTCGCGATCAAAGTCGTCAAGTTCGTCATCAAGATGCTGATGTGGGTATTGGTGCTGGCCGGCGCGTATTGGTATTTCGGGCCGATGCTCGGCTTGCCGCTGCCGTGGTGACGTGCGCTCGGCATCGCCTGTGGAGCGTGGTGCGCTATGCATTTCGATAACCGATTCCTCTACGAATTGCCCGGCGACCCCGAGGAGGGCGCGCGTCGACGCCAAGTTCCGGCGCTGTGGTCGCGCGTTTCGCCCACGCCCGTGCGCGATCCGCGCTGGGTCGCGCATTCGGCGGACATGGCGTCGCTGTTGGGGCTGAGCGAAATCGAATTGCGTTCGGAGCCGTGGCTGCGAACGCTGGCGGGCAATGCGTTGATGCCCGGAATGGAACCGTACGCGAGCAATTACGGCGGCCATCAATTCGGCCATTGGGCCGGGCAACTCGGCGACGGTCGTGCGATCTCGCTCGGCGAGGCCGTCGTCGACGGCAAGCGCTGGGAGTTGCAATTGAAGGGCGCGGGCGAGACGCCGTACGCGCGCAGCGCCGACGGCCGCTCAGTCATGCGCTCGTCGGTGCGCGAATTTCTCTGCAGCGAAGCGATGCATCATCTCGGCGTACCGACCACGCGCGCGCTGTCGTTGATCGCCACCGGCGAGGACGTGATTCGCGACATGTTCTACGACGGCCACCCGCGGCCCGAACCGGGCGCGGTGGTGTGCCGGGTCGCGCCGTCGTTCCTGCGTTTCGGACATTTCGAATTGCCGTTTTCGCGCGGCGATAGTCCGCTGGTTCGCCGCTTGGCCGATTTCGCGATCGACCGCGATTTTCCCGAATTGGCGGAGATCGCCGATCCGCGCGCGCGCGACGCCGAATGGTTCGGACAGATCTGCGAGCGCAGCGCGCGCATGGTCGCCGAATGGATGCGCGTGGGTTTCGTGCATGGCGTGATGAATACCGACAATATGTCGATTCTCGGGTTGACCATCGATTACGGTCCCTACGGTTGGATCGAAGACTACGATCCGGATTGGACGCCGAACACCACCGACGCGGAGGGCAAGCGCTATCGCTTCGGATGGCAGCCTGCGATCGTGCGTTGGAATCTCGGCCGACTCGCGCAGGCGCTGTCGCCGTTGTTCGCCGATGCGGAAGCACTGCGCGAGGGGATCGAACGTTTTGGCGTCGCGTACACGGCCGCGGAGCGCGACAACACCGCGCGCAAACTGGGGCTGCGCGAATGCCGCGACGACGACGTGGCGGCGATCCGCGAGTTGTACGCGCTGATGCACGACAGCGAGGCCGATATGACGCTGACCTTTTCGGCGCTGACCGAGCTCGACCTCGCCGTCGCGGATGCCGAGGTCGCATTCGACGCCCTGCAAGGCGCGTTTTACGATGCGGCGAAGCGCGACGCGCACCGCGAACGTTGGCTGGCGTGGCTGCACGCCTACGCGCGGCGAGTCGGCGAAGACGGCGGTTCGTCCAACGATTCGACAGGCGCTGCGATCGATGCGGACACCGAGGCCCAACGCCGCGCGCGGATGCGGACCGCCAATCCGGTTTATGTCCTGCGCAATTACTTGGCGCAAGAGGCGATCGACCGCGCAGAGCGCGGCGACTTCGAAGGCGGGACCGAAGTGCTCGACACGCTGCGTCGCCCATACGACCCGCAGCCGGGACGCGAGCATTACGCGGCGAAACGGCCGGAATGGGCGAGAACACGCGCGGGTTGTTCGATGCTGTCCTGCAGTTCCTGATCCCGGCCACGCGTACCAAGCGCGCCATGCGCTTTCGCGACCCGTTACACTGACGCCATGCCGATCATCACTTTCAACGCCGTCGATTACAGCGTCGGCGGCCCGCTGCTGCTGGACCATGTGGATTTCTCGATCGAACCGGGCGAGCGGGTCGCGCTCATCGGTCGCAACGGTGCGGGCAAATCCACGCTGCTGCGTTTGCTCGCGGGCGAGATCAAGCCCGACGACGGCGATATTCGTCGCGAAACCGGCACGCGCATCGCGCGTTTGGAGCAGGAAGTGCCGGCCGGCGCGAAGGGCAGCGTGTTCGATGTGGTCGCCGACGGTTTGGGCGAACTCGGCGCACTGCTGGCGGAGTACCACCATCGCATCCACGACGAAACGATCGACACCGCGGCGCTCGCGCGGGTGCAGACCGCGATCGAAGCGGCCGGCGCATGGTCGCTCGACCAGCGCGTCGGCGAAACGCTGGATCGCCTCGCGCTCGACGGCGATGCGGATTTCGCGCAGCTTTCGGGCGGTATGAAACGCCGTGTGTTATTGGCGCGCGCGCTGGTGTCCGCGCCCGATCTGCTGCTGCTCGACGAGCCGACCAACCACCTCGATATCGCGGCGATCGATTGGCTCGAAGGGTTTCTCAAAGCCTGGAACGGCGCATTGGTGTTCGTGACTCACGACCGTCGATTCCTGCGTCAACTCGCCACGCGCATCGTCGAAATCGATCGCGGGAAACTCACCAGTGGGCCGGGCGATTGGGAAAATTATCAACGTCGTCGCGACGAGCGATTGCACGCCGAAGCGCAGGAAAACGCGCGTTTCGACAAAATGCTGGCGCAGGAGGAAGTCTGGATTCGCCAGGGCATCAAGGCCCGTCGTACGCGCGACGAAGGCCGCGTGCGGCGACTGAAGACGATGCGCAACGAGCGCGCCGCGCGCCGCGAACAGACCGGCGACGTGAAAATGGAAGTCGCGCAGGCCGTGTCGTCGGGCAAGAAAGTCGCCGAAGCGAAGCATCTGAGCTTCGGTTACGGCGAACGCGCGATCGTGCGCGATTTTTCGACGACGATTCTGCGTGGGGATCGCATCGGTCTGATCGGCGCGAACGGCAGCGGCAAGACCACGCTGCTGAAACTGCTGTTGAACGAATTGACGCCGCAGTCGGGCGAAATGCGGGTCGGCACGCAATTGCAAGTCGCGTATTTCGACCAGTATCGCTCGACCCTGCGCGAAGACTGGACCGCCATCGAGAACGTGGCCGAAGGCAAGGATTCGGTCGAGATCAACGGCAAGCACAAACACGTGATCGGGTATCTGCAGGATTTCCTGTTCACGCCGGAGCGCGCGCGCGCGCCGATCACGCGATTGTCCGGCGGCGAGCGTAACCGGCTCTTGCTCGCCAAACTGTTCGCGCAACCGTCGAATCTGTTGGTGATGGACGAACCGACCAACGATTTGGATGTCGAAACCCTGGAATTGCTCGAAGAGTTGTTGGCCGACTACCCGGGCACCTTGCTGTTGGTCAGCCACGATCGCGATTTTCTCGACAACGTCGTCACATCGACCTTGGCGATGGAGGAGGGCGGTCGCGTCGGCGAGTACGTCGGTGGTTACAGCGATTGGCTGCGTCAACGGCCCGCGTCGGAAGCGGCAGCGTCCGAGAAACCGAGTACCAAAGGGTCGGCGACGAATACCGCTGCGACGAATGCTGCGAACGATTCGGCGACTTCGCCACCCGCGCCGAAACGCAAGCTCAGCTACAAAGAAGTGCGCGAATTGGAAACGCTGCCGCAACGCATCGAAGACCTCGAAACGCGCATCGCGGCGGCGACGGACGCGATGCATGCGCCGGGATTCTTCGCGCAGGCCCGCGATGCGGTGTCGGCGCACGAGCGAAGCCTCGCCGAATGGCAGGCCGAACTCGAACACGCCTACGCGCGCTGGGAAGCCTTGGAATCGGGCGTAGGTTGAGCGGGGCTTGAGCGCGGGTTAAGCGCGTCGCGGCGACGCGATCAAGGTGCGGTATCGATCCGAAAAATCGGATACAAGCCGAATCGCTCGTCCCAAGCGCTGTGCCGACGGTAGAAGAATTCCAGACGCTGCGCGGGGTCGCCGGCGAATCCGGCGTCGTCCTTCAATTTGCGTTCGAACTCCGCGCGTAACGTCGGGTCTTTCGCCAGCATCTCGCGCGCCACCTCTTCGGCGACGTAGTCTTCCATGTACTCCTTCTGCTCGAAGGCGTTGTTGAAACCGCCCCAGGCCAGGATCGAATCCGGCGCCTGCGGTTCCAGCATGGCCATGACCAGACGCGCTTTCGCCTGCGCGATGGGGACGAACAACGCGCCCGGGCCGATATCGCGATTCTCGGGCGCCCAGCCTCCTTCCACCGTCAAACGATGGTGACCTTCGACGGTGGAGGCGCCATAGGTCGCTTTTTCGGCGCGAAAATTTTCGACGCGCGTCGTCGCGAGGGCGCGGTCCAAACGCGAGAATTCGATGCCGTGCGTCGCGAGTTTGCGCGCGACCATGTCCGCATGCGCGGCGGGCACCAGATAGCCGGCCTTCGGGGCCACGACCGTGCGGCCGGGCGCGATCTCGTCGCGCAGCGGCAGCTTCCAAATCTGCGGTTTGGTGTCGTCGTAGCGCGTCATCGTCGCGCCGGAAACTTCCGACGGTGTGCGCGTGTAAGCGTAGCCG
>JADZBF010000159.1 GCA_020852215.1 Lysobacter sp.
AAGGCGTCCGGCAAGCGCGGCTCGAAACCCGGCAGCGGCGGCAAGCGGGGAGATAACGCGTGATCTCGATACGCGTCGCCTCGGTCGGCATTCGCATACTCGCCGTAGCCGATCCTCGTCGTTCGGATCGTCGGGCCACGAACGCATGCCGCGCCTGGGTTCGGGCATGAAACCCACACTGCCCGACGCCATTCGTTTCGCGCCAGGCTCGCGCCTGCGCATGGTCATCGCGCTCAAGCCCATACTGCGCGAAGCGGCGGAGAAAGCCCTCGCGCGCCATGCGATTTCGCTGGCGGCGCTCGAAGCGGCGGTGCTGTCGGTGATCGAAAATCAGGTCGATGGCGGTCGTTTGATCGGCGAATTCGTCAGCGACGCGGGCGATGGGCGCGCGACGATCGTCGCGACCCGGCACGACAACGGCGATTACGCCTTCGCCATCGACGCCTCCTTGGCCGACCGTCGACGCGATGTCGTCGTCGAACGCATGCTGTTGCAGCCGATCGGCAGTCGCGAAATGTATTTGTCGCTCGAAACGGACCAGGGGCCGAGCGCCGTGGCCCGTCTGCGTTACGCGGCGGACGGATCGGTCGCCGTCTCGTTGTTCACGCAGGCACTGTCGCCAAAAATACCGTCGGCCTTGCGCTCGTTGATGCCGGCGGAGCTCGCGCTCGCGACTCTGTCCGTCGCGATCGACTAAGCGCGTCCGCATCGTTCGACGCGCATGAAAGGGCAGGCCGGCAAAAGCGAAACGACGCGAAAGGACGCGAAAACCGAACGAACCACGCGCACCGTCGAGACGACGAACGCGCAGCCAGCGGCCGCCGCAACGCAGGCACCGCTCGACGCTTTCGTGCATCTCATGGGCAACCGCCGTCTCAACGGCTTGCTCGCAGCCGACCGTTCGCGGCCGGATGCGCACGAAGCCGAAGCCGAGCGATTCGCGCGGGATTTCGCGGAGCGCGGCGCGCTCGACGCCATGACGATCCCGCGTGCAGCGTTCGGACAATCGCAGTCGCAATCGCCATCGTCATCGCCCAGCGCATCGCCGCGCGTCGCCGGTCCGTCGGTTCCGCGCGGTGCCGTCGATCGTCTCGCATCGTCTGCTCTGCCGACGCCGCCGCGAGCGCAACACTTGTCGCAGTGGTTAGGCGAAGGTCGATCGCTCGCGCCGCATACCGCTTCGGCCTTCGGTCCGTCTCTCGGCATCGATTTGGGCGCCGTCCGCATTCACGATACGCCGCAAGCGCATCGGCTCGCCCGCGCGCTGCATGCGGCGGCGTTCACGATCGGTCGCGATATCGTCTTCGGCGCCGCGCGTTACGACCCGCAGTCCACGCGCGGCCGGCGACTGCTGGCGCACGAGTTGAATCACGTCGCACAACAGACGCTACGGCGTGTGACGCAGCACGCCTTGGCGCCGGTCGCGTCGATCATGGATCCGAGCGGGCGCACGGCGTTGCAGCGCGACCCGACCGATCCCGTCGCCACCCCCGCTCCGGCGGCGGCCGACGACGAAGAATTCGACATCTACGACGGCCTGCCGGACGACAAAACGCTCGAAGCGGGCGTCGGCAGCGACTTCCAGGCGATCAACGAACGCTGGTGGTTGGATCTTGATTTGATGGCGGTCTGGCCGTTTCGCGATTACGACCCGCACTCGCAGCCCAAGACGTACGCCAATCGCGTCGTCCGCGCGCAGCGCCTGTTTCGCGAAGCCGGCACCAAATGGTTCGAAGGCGGGCATCTCAAAGCGGACGGCATTCTAGGGCCGCGAACGTTCTTGATGCTGCATCGGATCGCCTCGGACGCGAAACATCCGCTGCGTTTGCAGATTCAGGGCTTGGGGTTCGATCTCGACGCGATCCTGGACGGCGAGAACGCGTACCTCCGCGCGCTCGCCAACGCGCGTAAGTCCGAGATCTTGCTGCAGACTTCGATGGAAGTCTATGGCGAAAGCGCGGTTCGCTTCTACGACAAATTCTATTCGATGGTGTCGAGCGATATCGAGACGTTCGATCGTCTGCTGTTCGACGGCGTGGCGCCGTCGGACATGCGACGCGAGGATCGCATCGAATTATTGCGTCGTTTCTACGGCGCGGAGAGCGTGAAATATCGCAGCACCATCGCGCTGCTGCAAGCGCAGCGCGATTTCTTGCACTCCCAGTTGGATATCGACCGCGCGATCGAGAGCGATAAGCGCCGCGGCGACGCCTATGCCGCCTATTTCCGCTTTTCGGCCATCAGCGCTCGTATGTTCCGCGAGATGGACGGGGAATTCGCCACCGTTCGCGCGTTCGAGAAGGCTTATCAAAGCGTATCGGAGGACAAGAAAACCGAGATCACCGAAGGGGTCGATCGGCTGATCCAAAACCAGCCGGAAGGTCCGGAGCTGGGCGCCAAAGAGATCTCCGCGGTCGTTGTGGTCGTCTATCTGCCGCCGCTCGATCCGTCGAAACGCGACGCTGTCATCGCCGGTTACGTCAAAGAGCGCGATACCAAACGGGCGGAAGAGAAGACGCGGATCGAAGAGAATAATCGCGAGGGCGCGCAGCAACGCGCCGCTATCATCGTGAAATGGCTCGACGACGAAGATACGCATCACATCATCGTCGAGTCCGCGCTGGAGGAGGAACTCAAGCGCGCCGTGCGCGAACAGGCATTCTTCGATTTGGTGCTGGATGATTTGGCGGCCAGGCCCGGCGGCTATTTGGACAAGCTGTTCGATGCGGCTCACGCGATGGACGGCTACGGCGGATTGAGCCTGCTGGTGGAAGCCGCCCGCGCCGGGCGCTATCGCGATCACGCCCGCGTACGCCGCGCGCAGGAAGAATTGATCCGGCGTCACGGCAAACAGCGGACGCATCGCTACGAAATCAATACCAAAGGCGGCGCGGTGTTTCTGGATCGCGATACCCGGATGGAAGTGGGCGAAGTCGCGGGCGATCACAACGAACTTTTCTTGAAGGACGAGGACCGCGAGCAACTCAAGCCGGCCGCTCGCAAGAAGCTCGAAGCCGAGTTGGAGAATCAGTCGCGCCTTTATGTCGCGCGGCTGCTCGAAGGTATGGAAACACCGAAATCGCAGGACGATGTCGGCAAGGAATTGCTCGAAAAGGCGTGGGCGGCGGCCGGTTTGGATACCGACAGCGACATCGAAGACGTCGAATGGCAGGAAAGCGTGCGCTTGCTCGGCGTGCGCGAGGGCCCGGACCGGGGCGACGGCGTCACTCGTTACGAAGTGAAGTACGAGCGCGTCGAGCGCATCCTGGGCGGAGAAGGCGGCGATACGGAATGGACGGCGGTCGCCGGTGCGCGCAACGATTGGCGCAGCGAATACGACTTCGAGTACGACACGTTCTGGTATCCGTACTCGCAGAGCGCGGATGTCATTGTGGGCTTCGCGAAAGTCATTCTGATCGGCGCGGTGATCGCCGTCGCCTGGGAAGCGGGCGTGATCGCGGCGTTGGTGAGCGCGGGCGGCGGCGCGATACCGGTCGCGCTGTCGATCGGCATCTCGATGGCGATCTACATGCTGACCCACAAACGATGGACCCTGGAAGGCCTGTTGATGGCAGGCGTCGAGGGCTATCGCGCCGCGGTGGGGTTCCGACTGTTCGCGCCGGCGGGAAAAGTGGTGATGCGGTTGGTGATTCCGGCCACGCTGGAAAAAGTCACGTTCGGTCGGCTGGTCGCCGCTTTCGTGCTGAAGCATGGCGCGGTCGGCGGTCTCACCGGCGGCATGATGGGGCCGTCGGTGCTGTTCATGCACGATCTGATCCGGGTCGCGCAGCACGGCGGCGGATTCAGTTCCTTCAGCGCCTATCTGAAATCGGCGGGCATGGGCATGGTGCTCGGCGCCGTGTTCGAAATCGGCGGCAGCGCGCTGCTCGCGCCGATCTTCCGCGCCGCCGACACCACTGTGCTGGCGAAAATGAGCGAGATTCTGACCGCGTTGCGCAGCCACGAACCGGCGGTCACGCCGACGCAGTGGATGTCGGAAGTGACGCTCTCGATGTCGGCGTTCCGCAAATTCCTCGGCCAGAATTTGGACGAGGTTCTGGCGAAGGGCGTCTACGAAGGCGTCAAGGAAAAAATGGCCGAAGCGGGGCGCGCGTGGCTGACGGGCGTGCGCGGTACGTTGCAGCAACAGGTCATCGAATTGGCGGGCGTGCAGCTCAGCCGCGACGCCAGCAACGGTCTGGAGCGTTTGCTGACGCTGGGGCGCAGTTCGCTGGGCGACGACACCCTCGCGACGATGCTGCAGGAGTTCAGAAAAGTCCGACCGGACGGCATCGAACCGTGGCTGCGCTTCCTCGGCGGCGTGGACGACGCGATGGCGAAGAACCTGGTGACCTCCAGTCAATTGCGCCCGATGTTCGACGCGCAGCATGTGCTCGCGCTGGGTTTGAGACGCCCGCCCACCGAACTGATGAACCTGATGACGTTGCGCTTCGGCAATGCGCTCGATGCGCTCGACGCGTACGCCGGCAAACTCAGCGCACTGAAGGAAAGCACCGCCGACACGATTCTCGACGCCCTGCGCACGCGCGGCACCGCGGTGACTCCGCGTTCGCTGCTGGCCGCGGGCGAGGCGGGCGCGATCATCGACGACGAGCTTCTGCAAGGGCTCGGTCGTCTGCTCGAAAAGAGCACGGGCGATGCGGCGAACGCGCTCGATACGGTGCTGGAAAAAATGGCGCGCAACCGGATCGACGGCTTCCTGCGCGGCATGCGCAGCGCCGATCAAGCCGAAGTGGATGCGGTCAAAAAGCTCGTCGTCGCGCACAAAGCCGAGCATGCGGCGTGGGGCCTCGACAGCTTGTCCGGCCAGGAAGCGGCGAAACTGCTCGGTCCGCTTTCGGACGCCGCGCGCGATGCGATCGCCGATGTCACCGCGAAAGAGGCGCAGGCGCTGGTCGGCGCGTTGTCGGAGGCGCACGTCAATACCGCGCTGAGTCAAGGCGTCGCGCCCGGCACGCTGCGCGGCAGCGATCTGATGACGATGCGCGCGCATTGGCACGACGCCGCGATTCGCGACTATATGCGCTGGGCGGGCTCGGCGCCGAATCGGATCGCCGCGCTGAAGAACACCGCCGGCGCGATCGCCAGCGGTGCGGCGCGGCTCAAACCGGCCACGGCGCTCGGCGCCGAGTCGCTGGTCATCGATTCCAACGCGTTGTTCGGTATCGAAGCGTTGATGCGCGGAACGCCATTCAAGGACGTCCCGCTGGCCGGCGGCGGCATCGTGCTTGGGCTTCCCGAACATCGCCAGCAGGCGATCAACGCGCTGCGCAAACGGCAGGGCCTCGGCGAATATGTCGATCCGGTGGACGGCAAAACGCCGAAGCTCAAGGATATCGTCGGCGACAACGCCGACCTGCGCGCCAACGATACGATCGCCTCGGAGACGGTGGTCGGCGAGCCTAAAGTCGGCAAGTCGCCGGTGCTCGACGATCTGAGAGCCGTCGGCGACGCGCGGAAACATGCGGATTACGAGAAAGTCTACGACGATCTGAAAACCGCCAGTGTCGGCGAGGACAAGGGCGCGCGCGATCGCACCGTGGTCGCCGATGCGCTGCTCGCGCCGCGGGCGCCGGGTATCGTTCCGACGCTCATCGTGGTGGATCGCCCTGTCGTCATCGCGCTCGCGAAAAATTTCGCGCCGCCGCCTCGGGTCGTCACCACCACGAAGAAACTGGCTTGGGGCGAACTCAACGCACACTACCCGAAGGGAGAATTCATGATCGAACTGCACGGCCATCAACTGCGAATTGTGTTCAAACCGCCTCCGCCCTAACATCGGTTCGCCGGTCGTAATCGTCAACGGAATCGAATCATGTCGAATGCTCTGTGGTTCAACGTCGCCATGCGCTGCCGCTATTGCGGCCGCATGACGGAAGCGCACGAAAGCGAAATGAACAGCTACGGGCTCAGCTCGGAGTACGGCGACGAATGGCGCCGGCCGGGCGATCGCCTCGCGATTCCCGAACCGAATTTCGACGACGCCTGCCTGCGCGTGCGCCCGCTGCCCGCGCGCGGGCTCGTTCATCTCATCGAATTGTGGACATGTAAGCGCTGCGGCCGCCAGGATTGGGCCCATATCTCGCTGGAACGCGAGGGCGACGAGGCGTATCGCTTCATCGGTGCGGAACCGACAGCGCTGAGCGCGGAGGCGCTCGCGAACGTGCAGTTGATTTCGCGCTACTACGCCGACGACATTCTGGCCGAGGCCGAAGCGGGCAGCATGCCGAACCTCGAAAGCCATCCGCAAGGGCTCGCGCCGGAAGGCGAGAGTGGTTGAATCGCGGCCCCATCCACCGCGCCGACCGCTGCGCGAGATGAGCGCGAGGTCTTCGCTCGTCGATTGCGTATCGCGCCTTAGCCGCGAGCCCTTCGCTTGCGCGGAGGCGCGCGCAGGCGCGCCGGAACGGTCGACATGAGCGAATCGGCGAAGAGCGACGCAGGCAGAAGCCGCAGCCGCGATGCATCATCGCGTTCCCACGACTTCGCGCCATCGGTCGATCGCGGTCGCGACTCAGAGCACCACACTGCGGATTCCGCGACGCCTTTGATGTCGCGCATCGGCAACCAAGGCATGCAAATACTTTTGCAACCCGTGTTGCCGCAAGGCGCCGCGGCGCCCGAGAAAATGGCGGCGGGCGGTGCCGCGGGCAGCGGCGCATCGCCGACCGCACCGAATGCGCCGAACGATGGAGAGCCCTCCGGCGCCGCCGAAGTCAAGCGCACGATGGGGCAGCGGTACGGGCACGATTTCGCCTCCGTGCGCTTGCGCACCGACGACGGCGCGGCGCAGCGCGCGCAAGCCGCGGGAGCGCGAGCGTATACGCAGGGCGACGAAATCGGCTTCGCGCAGGGCGTTTACGATCCCGATAGCCAGGCAGGACGCCTCACCATCGCCCACGAGTTCGCGCATATCGCCCAGCGCCGCGGCGGTAATGCCGGCGACGCGCTGCCCGCGATGCCCAGCGTCGAAATGGCCGAATGGCAAGCGGGACGCGCGGCGCAGACCGTGCTTGCGGGGGGGCGTCCGCGCGTCTCGGCGTTCGCGGGGCAGGGGGCCTTGTACGACAATCCGAAAGCGACACCGGTAAAAATCGACATCACCACTTCGAACGATGTGGACGCGCTGGCGACCGCGATCAGAATGCTGGCGCTGCACGACGACAGCGAGCAACGCCTGGGCGCAGTGGACATCATCGTCGGTCTGGCGATCAAACCCGGCCCGGCGAACGCCGATGCGACGAAGAAATTATTGGAATTGCTGACCGGCGATCCGGTCAAGGATTTCGAGCTTAACTATTTCGCGACCAGCGCGCTGCAGGATTGGCTGAGCGTCGATGCCTACCGCGTCTACGATTTCCTGCTCTACGGCCGCGCTTTTTTCGCCGACCACAGCAAGGACGAAATCGGCAACAGCACTGTGCAAGGGGTCTATCAACGCTGGCTGCATCAAGGGAACGGCAAGT
>JADZBF010000160.1 GCA_020852215.1 Lysobacter sp.
GTGTGCAGAATCGCATGACCGGTGCGGTCGGCCGCGGCGCAGGTGCGCTGCGCGGGCGGGCCTTCGCCGTTGCGCGTGGTCATGCCGCCGAACGGGCGCTGATAAATGCGGCCGTCCTCGGTGCGCGAAAACGGCACGCCGTAATGTTCCAGTTCGATGATCGCCGGGATCGCCTCGCGGCACATGTATTCGATCGCGTCCTGGTCGCCCAGCCAATCCGAACCTTTGACGGTATCGAAAAAGTGGTAGCGCCAATCGTCTTCGCCCATATTCGCGAGCGCCGCGGCCACGCCGCCCTGCGCCGCGACCGTATGCGAACGGGTCGGGAAGACTTTCGAGATGCACGCGGTCTGCAGGCCTTTCTGGGCCAAGCCGAAGGTGGCACGCAAACCGGCGCCGCCGGCGCCGACGACGACCATGTCGTACTTGTGTTCGGTGATCTTATAAGCGGAGGTCATGGGAGCTTCGTGGTTCGTCCGATCGGCGAACGCGTCTGCGCGGCGCGGCGTCGATGCGGCTGGCGAAAGTGGCTTACTGCGATCCGAGCGCGAACGCTCAGTTCAACAGCGCGATGCGCGCGAGCGCGTAGAGCGACGCGAGCGCACCGAGCGCGCAGGCGAAGGCGACGAAGACTTGCAGGAAGATTTCGGTGGCGCGGTGATGGATGTAATCCTCGATCACCACCTGCAATCCCAGTTTGGCGTGCCAGAACAACGACAGCAGGAACAACGCCATCGGAATCGCGTTGATCGGCTTGCCCAGCGTGGTGAAGACATGACCGATATCGGCCCCGGCCAAAGCCACCAGCATGCCGAGGATCCACGGCGTCAGCACCAGCAGGAACATCGCGGTCAGACGCTGATACCAGAAATGGCCGGTGCCGGATTTCGCCGAACCCAGCCCGCGCGCGCGCGCGACGGGCGCACGGTAATCGCGGGCGGTGGACCAGGAGTCGCTCATACGCCACCTCGCAATGCCACGAACCAAATGCCCGCGGTCACCACCGCGGTGAGACCGGCGACGACGTAGCCGGAGCGGTAGACCATCGGAATCTCGTAGCCCCAGCCGCTATCCCACAACAGATGGCGGATGCCGTTGAGCAGGTGATAGACCAGCGCCAGCGAAAACACGAACAGCGCCAGCTTGCCGGGCAGCGAGCCCATCGCCCCGGCGACGCGGACGTAGGCATCGCCGCCGCGAGAGACGGCCAGCAGCCAACCGGCGAGGCCGAAGGCTCCGAACGCCAGCACGATGCCGCTGATGCGGTGGAAGATCGACATCACGCTGGTGATCTGCTTGCGGTAGATCTGCAGGTGCGGGGACAAGGGACGTGCGCGTTTGGTCATCGGTACAAGCGCCCTGAAATGTGGAGGTACGGGTAAAGCGGCGAAACGGACGCAACAGCCCGAGGAGGATAGAGGTGTCGCTCAGAAATCGATACAGCGCCCATTCTTCTCCCAATCGCCGTAGCGGGTGGGTTCGAGCCCGTCGCGACCGCCGATTTCGCGCGGCTGCTCCGTCCGAACCGCATCGTCGTCGGGCGAAGACCGCAGATCGAGCGTCTCGGCCTCGGCCCGAACATCGGCCGCAACATCGCCTGGATCGCCCGGATCGCCCTGGTCATCGGCCGCTACACCGCCCGCAATAGCGCGCGAAGCGTTCGGTTTCGGATCGGGGGCAGCGGCGTCGATGGTGCTGGCGGCGGTTTGGCCTATCATTTCTGTATCCTCGGTTCATTATTTTATGTCTCGCGCCCATGCCGGACAACCCGCAAACCGCCTGGTTCGCTCTGATAGACCATCGTCTAATGGCCCTGACCGGCCGCGACGCGGTCGCGTTCGCGCACGCGCAGTTCATGAACGACGTGGCCGCACTGCGCGATGGCGATTGGCAGTGGAACGGCTGGCTGACGCCGAAAGGCCGCGTCGTCGCGCTGTTTTCGCTGCTGCGGATCGACGCCGAAACGCTCTGGTTGGTGCTGCAGGCGGATGAGGCCGAGGCGCTGGCGGCCGCGTTGCGGCGGTTCGTGTTCCGCAGCAAAGTCACGATCGCCCTGCCCGACGACGCCCGCATCCTTGGGCGTTTGCAGGCCTCCGAGCGCGCTTCCGCGGCGCATTGGGCCGGTTCGCGCGAAGACGGCGTCGAGTTGGACCTGAGCGGGGACGGCGGCGGTCGCGCATTGCGGATCGTGTTCGGCGATCGAGCCGAGGCTTTCGGGCCGAGCGCCGAGGGCGAGGGTCCGGCGCACTGGAAACGGCTCGATCTGTTGCACGGCTGGCCGCGTTTGGACGCCTCCCAGCGCGAGCAATGGACGCCGCAACAGTTGTCGTTGGAGCGCTTGAACGCCTTCAGCGTGAAAAAAGGCTGCTATCCGGGGCAGGAAATCGTGGCCCGCACGCATTTTCTGGGCCAGGCGAAACGCGCGCTTGCGCGGATTTCGAGCGCAAGGCTCATTGCGCCGGGCGACCCGCTGACGCTCGACGAGCGCACGCTCGGCACCATCGTCGCCACGGAGGGCGAGATCGCGCTGGCGGTGGTGGGTTCGAGCGATGCCGCGGCCCAAAACGACGAAAGCCCCGCAACGAGCGGGGCTTTCTGGCGGTTCGAACCGTTGTACGAAGGATTGCGCCGTTAACGAGCCGGCCTAGAGACCGGGCGATCGGCAACCATCCCCACGAACGACGGGTGCGGTCAACTGAAGATCGAGCGGGCGCCGGCGGTCGGCGCGTTCTGCTGTTGACCGTCGCGATCGCGTTGCTGGGTTTGCTGGCGCTCTGCGGTCAGTTGCCGCTGCTGCTGCAATTCGGTTTCCATCGTGCGGATGTCGTGCATGCTGACCTGCGCCGGGTGACCCAGTTCGCTGGTCGGCACGCCCTGCACGCGCAGTTTTTCGTACTCGTCCCGCGTGCCCTGATAGAACGCCAAGTATTGGCCCGCGGCGACGCCGGTGTTCGGATTGGCTTTGCTCAGCGAGGCGCCGTCGATCGGCGCATCGGGGTCGAGCCGATTGGAACGGCTGAGCTCCTGGCCTTTCAGATAGCGCATCGCGGAGAGCGTGGTGCGCCCGAGATCGGCGGCGGTCATATCGATGCCGTTCTCGACATTGGTTTTATCGAGGACCCCACGGATGTTCATGTATTCGTTGTAGAGCTTGTGGTTCCTGGGGTCGAACGGGTTGTCGTCTTTGCGTTCGGCGGCGTTCGGCTCTGTACTCATGAGCGGCGTCTCCACGGAGGTGGCGTAACACGGGTGAGCCAACGGGGTGCGTCGGCGAAGGCCGACCGACCGGCTCGTCAGGTGCGCGGGCGGGAATGGTCGACTTCCGCGGACGATACTACCCCCATACCGTAGGATTTGGATGAACGCCCGTCACGCCCGGCCCGCCGTCGGTCGCCCTTCAGGGGCCGGATGGCGGACCGGCGCGGCGAAGCGAGTCGATCCGCGCTGGCGCTGGCATTCAGCCGGCCAACGCGTCCGCCGCGGCGACGATGTCCTCGTCGGCCGGAATCACCAGGAAGGCGGCGCCGGCCCAGGGGGTGAAGGTGTCGGCGCCGACCACCCGCTTGAGCGGCACATGACCGAGCCCGCTCTCGACCAGCGCGGTGATCACGCCCTCGCCCACGCCCGCGCTGCGGCGACCTTCGTCGACCACCAGAATGCGCTTGGCGTTCGCGGCCTGTTCGCGGATGAAGTTCTCGTTCAAGGGCACGAGCCAACGCAGATCGACGACCCGCACCTTCCAGCCGTGCCTGGCTTCGATCGCGCGCGCCGCACGCAGACTCATCGGCACGCCGTTACCGAAGGTGAAGATCGCCAGGTCGTCGCCCTCGCCGCCGCTTTCGGGGCGATAAACGCGTCCCTCGCCCAACGGCATCGCCTGTTCGGGCGACGGATATTCGGTCTGCCACAGACCATCGCCGGCCGCGTACAGATCCTTGGTCATGTACAGCGCGATGGGTTCGAGGAAGGCGCACACGCGACCGTCCACTTTCGCCAGCGCCATCAGCGTGCGCAGCATCGTCGCGGCATCGTCGCCGCGCGACGGACAGCCGACGACCAGTCCCGGGATATCGCGCAACGCGGTGATCGAGTTGTCGTTATGGAAATGACCACCGAACCCGCGCTGATAACCCAGCGACGCGATGCGCATCACCATCGGATTGCGGTACTGGCCGTTGCTGAAGAACTGCAGGCTCGCCGCCTCGCCACGGATCTGGTCGCAGGCGTTGTGGAAATACGCGAGATATTGGATTTCGGGCATCGGCAGCATGCCCATGTTGGCATAACCCTGGGCGAGACCGAGGATCACGGTTTCGTCCAGCAGCGTATTGAAAATCCGTTTCGAACCGAAGGCTTTATGCAAACCTTTCGTCACCGTGTACACGCCGCCCTTCTGCGCCACATCCTCACCGAACAGCATCGTCTCGGGATATTTGCAGAACAGATCGTGCAGCGCCTGATTGATCTGGATCGCGAGATGCTTCGCCGGCTGTCGTTCGGGCAGTTTCGCTTCGCCGCCGAAGATCGCGAGACGCTTGTCGGCATAGTCGAAGCGCTCGGCCTCGGCCTTCACTTTGTCCGGCGTGTACGGCGCCAGCGGCCGCATCACGTCTTCGAGCGTGGACAACCGCGGGCGCTTGTCCGCGTCTTCGGCCGCCGCGAAACACTTCGCGCGCGTCGTCTCATACAAACCCAGAATCTCGTCCTTCGACATCGACCCCGATTCCAGCGCGATCTGCGCACTGCGCAGCAGCGGGTCGCTGGCTTCCACTGCGCAAAGTTCTTCGATATTGCGCCATTCGATTTCGAAATCGGTGCCGGCGTGGCCCATGATCCGCGTCGTGCGCAGATGCAAAAAGGTCGGGCGACGCGTGCGCCGGCAATGGTCGACGGCCGCCTGCACTTGTGCGTAACCGGCGGCCAAGTCCAGGCCGTCGGCGTAGAAGTAGTCGAGATCGGCGCGATGGCGGAAATTGCGCGCGACCCAACCGTCCGGCGTCTTCACCGAAATGCCGATACCGTTGTCCTCGCACACGTACAGCACCGGCGCCGGAAGTTTCTGATACGCCGTCCACGCCGCGGCGTTGAAAGCGGTCTGCGCGGTGGCGTGATTGCTGGAGGCATCGCCGAACGAGCAGA
>JADZBF010000161.1 GCA_020852215.1 Lysobacter sp.
GGCGTCCATGGTGCGATTGTTCGCGGTCCACAACCGATGGCCGGGCGGATCGATCACGCTCGGCGAGCGATCGGTCGCCACCGGCCACGGAATGCAGTGCCCAGCCTGTTCGGCATCGGTGCCGGGCTGGACGGGGTCGCAGCCGACCGCGCGTTGCGCGAGCGGACCGATCAGGCGCCAACCGATGCGCCCGGTCGCGTCGCCGACGACGAGATTCTGGGTCGGCAACGCGCTGCGATCGGCGATCGACAGCGCTTGATCGAGGTCCCGCGCGATCGGCATATCGGCCAAACCGAAACCGAGCGCGCCGGTCCGATGCGCGTTCCATCGCAGGGCGAACACGCGGTCGCCTTCGCGATGCAGGATCGGCCCCCATTCGGTTTCTTCGACTTCGAATTCGATCGGCGCACTGCCGGCGACGCGAATGACTTCCGCATGCGACACCGGCTTCACGCAGGTGCTGGTGTCGGTATCGGCCGCTTTGCAAGCGGTATGGATGCGCCAATCGCCGGTGTCCACGTAGCTGTTGGTGAAGGCCCAGGCGACGTGCGTATTGCTGCCCACCACCATCGCCGGCAAACCGGGCAGCGTGAAGCCGGTGACATCGACCTTGCCGCCGGGCGCGCGCGGATCGGCGTAACGCAGCCGCGCGCGAAACCACAGATTCGGCGCGCGCAGTCCCAGATGCATATCGTTGGCGACGATGGCGCGGCCGTCCTTACCGACGGTGCCGTCGACCGCGAAATTATTGCTGCCCGGCACGATGTCGTCGGCTGCGACGCCATGACGCTTGCCGGGCGGTCTGGGCAATTTGCGCAGATTCACTTCGGCGGCGGTCGGCAACGCCGCATCGCCGCGCGCGGCGCCCACCAGCGGTGCGTCCCAACGGGTGCCGTCGCGGGTCAACACTGCGTACAGTGCGGGCGGCAAATGCGGCTTGATTCGCCACAGCGCCAGTTCGTGCTCGTTCGCGGCATCCTGCAGGTCGAAATACATCGCGTAACCGACGAGCGCGGCATCCTGCAGTTCCCAGCGCTTCGGCGTTTGCTGCAGCAGCAGATATGGCCAAGGCTTCGTGCGCAGCGCGGCGAGTCCGGCGTTCGCGCCCGCGGTGTAGGCTTCCAGTTGCGCGCGTTTGCCGTCGGCCATTGCGGCGAGTCCGGCTTCGGCGCGCGCGCGAATGCGGTGAATGCGGTGCGTCTTGTCTTTTTTGATCGCGATCGCGCCGAACAGTTCCGACAGCTCGCCGGTGGACACGCGCCGCATCAGATCCATCTCGAAATAGCGCTCCTGCGCATGCGCGTAGCCGAGCGCACGCAAGGCGTCCGTCTCGTTCGCGGCGTCGATGGTGACGGTGCCGTTGGCATCGCGCTCAATCTTGACCGGCGCCGACAGCCCTTCGAGCGCCAATTCGCTTTCCAGTGTCGCCAAGCTGCCGCGCAGCAGCCACCACACCGCGCCCGCACCGACGAAGATCAGCACGAACAGCAGCAGTGCGATGCGTTTGATCCACTTTTTCATGAATCGCTCCGGTGGGAGGACGGGTGCGGATGGGCGCTAGCGGAGCGGCGGACTTCGAAATCCGCTATGAAATCGAGTAAAGCGGCAGCATGCATGCGCAGGCAATCGCATCCGAAATTTCCCGATTCCAGCGCGGCTTCGATCGCAGCGTGGGCTTTCCCGGTATGCAGCAATTCGGCGAAGCGCATCGCTGCGAATCCATCCATGATGGGCTCCGGGATCGAAACGCCAGCGGCATACGCTTCGTTGGCGGGCGAGTAAGACTGGCTCGTCCAGAGATGCAAATGTTCGCTATCCGACCACAGATACGTATCGCCGCGAAAATATGACATGGTCCGCTGGACTCCGTATTACTCGAATTTTTCGAGGCGATACGCGCAATTCGCCAGCGCGGTCACGCCTTGCGCGATGAAGTTGGGTTGGCTGTCCAAAATCGCTTCGCGCTCCAGCAATTCGACCGCCCAGTCCGAGCCGAGGCGTTCGCGTACTTCGCGCTCGTGGACGGCGAACGGCGGGCCTTCTTTTTCCTGCTGCGGATATTCCATCGAAATCAGCAGGCCGCGGCAGCCGCGCGGCAAGCGGGCGTAAAGCTCGGCGACGTAGCGTTCGCGCAATTCCGGCGGCAGAGCGATCAAGGCCGCGCGATCGTACACCGCGGCGCAATCGGCCAGCGCTTCGGCGTCGAGCGAGAAGACATCGCCGAGGATGAGTTCGATCGGCCCGGCGCGATGAAGCAAGCCACAAGCGGTTTCGACGATCTCCGGCTGCAGCGCGTTCTCAGCGAAAAATTGTGCCACCGCCAACGGCGACAACTCGATGCCCAACACGCGATGACCCTGCGCCGCCAACCACAGCATATCCAGCGATTTTCCGGCCAAAGGCACGAAGACCCGGCTGCCTGTCGGCGCGCCGATCGTCGCCCAGTGGGTTTGAAGCATCGGCGTCGCTTCGTGCTGATGAAAGCCGATCTGATTGTCCTGCCAACGGCGATGCCAGAATTCGGCGTCCATCATTCCACCGCGAGCGCGTCGACTTTTTGCCAGCCCCGCGGCAACAAACCGCCGCGACTGCCGCGCGCGCCGATAGAGGTCTCCAAATCCTTGAACGACAGCGTCATCGTGCGGCTGCCGGATTTCACCGACAACTGCGCGCCGGGCGCGACCACCGCGATCGCGATCACGCGCTCGGTGCCGCGTTTGGCTTTGGGAATCTCGATGATCTTGTTGCCCTTGCCTTTGTCCAGTTCCGGCAGTTCCGACAGCGCGAACGCCAACAAATGCCCGGCGCTGGTGACGGCGACGAGGCGGCCTTGCTCGGCGTTCGCGACGAAGGCCGGTTGCAAGACGGCCGAACCCGGCGTCAGCGAGAGCATCGCCTTGCCGGCTTTGTTGCGGCCGGTGAGATTTTCGAACTTCGCGACGAAGCCGTAGCCGTGCGATGACGCCAGCACGAAGCGCGCGTCGTTGTCGCCCGTCGCCATCGCTTGGAACGACGCGCCCGCAGGCGGCGCGAAACGGCCGGTCAGCGGTTCGCCGTTGCCGCGCGCCGAGGGCAGCGTATGCGCGGCGGCGGAATAACTGCGGCCGGTGGAATCGAGGAACGCCACTTGCTGCGTGCTGCGTCCGCGCACCGCCGCCATCAGACCGTCGCCGTCGCGGTAGGACAGGCTCGCGGCGTCCACGTCGTGACCTTTCGCGGCGCGAA
>JADZBF010000162.1 GCA_020852215.1 Lysobacter sp.
ATCAAGGCGGTCGGGTCTTGGGTGTCGATCGCGTCGAAGAGCGCGATGCCCAGACCTTCGGATTTGACGCTACCGGCGCAGTCCAGCGGTCGCTCGCGTTCGACATAACGCACGATTTCGTCGGGCGCGAGCGTGCGGAAGCGCACGATGGTGACGTCCAGCGCCTCGAAACGGCGACCGTCGGGTCCGGCGAGGCATAGCGCGGTGAGAAAACGCACCGACCGCCCGGACATCGCGGCCAATTGCGCGACGGCGTTCTCGGCGCTGCCGGGTTTGCCCCGCGGCCGGCCGTCCAGCTCGGCCACTTGATCGGAGCCGATCGCCCAGGCGTTCGCGGGAACGCCGTCGCCACCGAACGCCGCGCGACCCAAAACGGCCTCGGCTTTCGCGGCGGCCAACCGCGCCGTCAGCGCCTCGGGCGTCTCGCCCGGCTGCGGCGTTTCGTCCGTCTCCGGCCGCGCCACGGAGAAATCGAGACCGAGTCGCGACAGCAGTTCGCGGCGGTAGGGCGAGGTGGAGGCGAGGATCAGCGGCGCGGCGACCCGGGAGAAGGGCGTGGACATCGGGCGGGGCTCAGGACGCGGCCCTGCGGGCGCGCTCGATCACACTCAGTTGCTGGTCGATCCGCTGCCGGGCGGCTTCCATCGAAGTCCGCATTTCGTCGAGTCGTTTCGACGACGCGGTTTGGCCGTATTCCTGCAGCCACAGGCGTTGCCGCAGCATTTCCTGCAGCGCGGTGCGGACGGTCTCGTCCTCCGCGCCGGTCGCGGCCTCGATTTCGGCGCGGGCGGCGCGCAGCCGCGCTTCGAAGGCGTCGGCGGCGTCCAGCAGGCGGAGCAGGGCGTTTCGATGCCGTCGGCCGCGCCACAAGACCCACCAGGCTGTGCCCAGCGCGACGACGAGTACCGCGAGGAAGAAAAGCGTGAGAACGGGCACGTCGGCGCATCGAATCGGGGGCGACAGTCTGCCGCGACCCGCGCAAGGCGGCACTCGGCGCGCTCGAACCCTGGAATCGCCGTCACGGCCAACGCGAAAACCCCGTCGCGACAAGGTCTTTGGTTTGACACGCCCGCGGACGGCCTCTAACATTCCGCGTCTTATGTCCGCTGAAGTGCCCGAAGTTCTGGACGCTTGGCGTATGGTGGCGGCCCGGCGCAGTTTCGACGGCCGGACGCCGCTGGCTGCTATGGCCCGCCTCCGCGATCTGCTCGCTGACCACCAGGGAGAAGTCCGCTTCTCGCTGGAGTTCGGCCAGGACGCTTTGAGGGTGTCGTTCGTGGAGCTTCGGATCGATGCCGAGTTGCCGCTGATTTGTCAGCGCAGTCTGCAACGGTTCTTGTTTCCGGTGGCGATGGTGCAGCGGCTCGGTTTGATTCGCGCGTCCAGCGACACGATCGACGCCGATGAAGCCGCGCTGCCGCCCGGTTACGAAGCGTTGGGCGTCGAAGACGACGGTTTGCTGAGACCCGCGGAAATGGTCGAGGACGAATTGATCCTCGCCGTGCCGCTGGTGCCGGTGCGACCAGGCAGCGAAGCGCTCGAACGCGACTGGCCGCCGCAACCGGACGAGCAGGCGAGCGCCAACCCGTTCGCGGCGTTGGCGGCGCTCAAACGCAGCGGCGAAGGTTGACGAAAGTTGGCGAAGGTTGGCGAACGGTTCGAGTCGATGAAGGTTCAAGTCGACGAAGGATTCGAGCCGACGAAAGATTCAAAAAAGGTTCGTCGAGCGGTCGGTGGTGGTCGCGCGGTCGACGGCGAATCGAGTGGCAGACACACATTTCATACACACTTTTAGCGTTGAAGCTGGAGCAATCCCATGGCAGTCCAGAAATCCCGAGTCACTCCTTCCCGTCGCGGTCAGCGTCGTTCCCACGACGCCCTCACCGCCAAGCAACTGGCGACCGACCCGACCTCGGGCGAGACCCATCTGCGCCATCACATCACCAAAGACGGCTACTACCGCGGCCGTCGCGTGATCGCTCCGAAGGTCAAGGTCGCCGACGAAGAGTGATCTCGTCGGCGCCGTGCGCGGCGGGGACCGACTCTTTCATCGACGAGTCGCCGCTGCCGCGAACGGAGTCGCGCGATCGCTACGCGTTGCGCTCGCAAGCGTCGGCTAGGAAGCCGGTCGCCGACGCGACCTATCCCGATGCGGCCGTCCAGGCCGCATCGTCGTTTGTACGGGCTTCCACGAGGTAATGACGGGCATGAGCCAACAGATTTACGCGCGGATCGCGGGCACGGGCAGCTATTTGCCCGAGAAAGTCCTCACCAACGAAGATTTGTCGAAGATCGTCGACACCAGCGACGAATGGATCGTCGCACGCACCGGCATCCGTCAGCGGCATATCGCCGCCGAGGGCGAGACCTCCGGCGATCTGGGCTATCGCGCCGCTCTGCGCGCGCTCGAAGCCGCGGGTGTGGACGCGTCCGAGATCGATCTGATCGTCGTCGGCACCACCACGCCCGATCTGATTTTTCCGTCCACCGCTTGTTTGATCCAGCATCGCCTGGGCGCCAACGGTTGCGCCGCGTTCGACGTCAACGCCGCGTGCTCGGGTTTCGTCTACGCTTTGACTGTCGCCGATAAATTCATTCGCTCCGGCGCTTCGAAAACCGCGCTGGTGATCGGTACCGAAACGCTGACTCGCATGGTGGATTGGAGCGAACGCACGACCTGCGTGCTGTTCGGCGACGGTGCCGGCGCGGTGGTGCTCAAGGCCGATACCGAGACCGGCATTCTCAGCACGCATATGCACGCCGACGGCGGCAAGAAAGAATTGCTGTGGAACCCGGTCGGCGTGTCGGTCGGTTTCAAACCCGAAGAGAAGAACGCCGGCGTCCGCATCCTGATGACCGGCAACGAAGTGTTCAAACATGCGGTGAAAGCGCTGGATTCCGTGGTGGAAGAAGCGCTCGAAGCCAATGGCCTCGATCGTCACGACATCGACTGGTTGATCCCGCATCAGGCGAATTTGCGCATCATCGAAGCGACCGCCAAACGTCTGGATATGCCGATGGAGCGCGTGATCGTCACCGTCGATCGGCACGGCAACACCTCGTCGGGTTCGGTACCGCTGGCGCTGGACGAAGCGGTGCGCACGGGCAAGATCCAACGCGGCCAATTGGTGCTGTTGGAAGCCTTCGGCGGCGGTTTCACCTGGGGCTCGGCGTTGTTGCGTTTTTGAGGCCGGGAATCGGGAATCGGGAATCGGGAACAGCTCGTCCGCGATCTCACTGATTCGATTCGATTTAAAAAAGCTCGCTCGATTGCGAGCTTTTTCGTTTTCGTCCCAGATGGATCGATGTCCCAGTGATCCACCCGCGCCGATGCGTTTCTCGCTTTTCCGATTCCCCATTCCCGATTCCCCATTCCCGGCCTTTCCCACATACGCCCTCGTACAGACAGACCGGCGGAGTCGCCCGTATCATTCGCATCCCCGCTTTCGCTAGCGCCTGCGCTAGCCGCTTCCGCATAGGCCCACCGAGTGACCGCAACCGACGCGACCGATCCGACGCTCGCCTTCGTTTTTCCCGGCCAGGGCTCGCAATCGGTCGGGATGCTGGCGGAACTGGCCGAATTGCATCCCTCGATTCGCGACGAGTTCGCCGAAGCCTCCGAAGGCGCCGGCGTCGATCTGTGGACGCTGTCGCAGCAAGGGCCGGAAGAGCAACTCAATCGCACCGAATACACCCAGCCGGCGCTGCTCGCCGCGAGCGTCGCGGTCTGGCGTTTGTGGCGCGCGCAGGGCGGTGCCTTGCCGTCGGTGCTTGCGGGACACAGTTTGGGCGAATACACCGCTGTGGTCGCCGCCGATGCCCTGTCGCTGCGCGAAGCCGCGCATCTGGTGCGCATCCGCGGCCAATTGATGCAAGCGGCCGCGCCCGCGGGCAGCGGCGCGATGGCGGCGGTGATCGGCGTCGAGGACGACATCGTGCGCCGCACCTGCGAAGAAGTGTCCGGTCGCGAGGTGGTGGTGCCTGCGAATTTCAATTCGCCGGGTCAGATCGTGATCGGCGGCCATGCCGCGGCGGTCGATCGCGCTTCGGAATTGCTTACCGAACGCGGCGCGCGCAAAGTCGCGCGACTGGCGGTGAGCGTGCCTTCGCATACGCCGCTGATGCGCGATGCGGCGAATCGTTTGGCCGAAACCATGCGCGGTTTGGCGTGGCGCGAGCCGGCGATCCCGATCGTGCAGAACGTCGATGCCGAAGCGCATACCGGTGCGCAGGCCGTGCGCGATGCCTTGGTGCGCCAGTTGTACTTGCCGGTGCAATGGACCGCTTGCGTGCAGGCGCTGGCCGCGCGCGGCGTCGTGCGCATCGCCGAATGCGGGCCGGGCAAAGTGCTGTGCGGCTTGAACAAGCGCATCGATAAAGCCATCGAGAACCGCGCGCTCGGCAATGTCGGCGATTTCGAAGCGACGCTGCAGGCGTGGTCCTAACGACAGACGTGCGACAGGGGAGGAGCCATGAAAGTATGGGAGTTTGAAGAAAAAGTCCGGGCTGTTGAAGGAATTACGATTGTTATTCGTGCGCTTCCCGATGCTACCGTCGCTGACTACAAGTGGAAGCGCGCCGCAGACAGCGGATGGAGAATCAACGAGCTTCTAGAAAACAGAATTAATGAATGCATTAAGCCGTATGGATGCCTCGTACTCGACGGTACAGGACAGCAACCACACGGCGGGACGAAACTTCCAACCGTGCGCGACAGCTATAAGCCTAAAAAGTGAATTCAAATGCATAAGATACTTTCGGGCGAAATCGCGCTCGTCACCGGCGCCAGCCGCGGCATCGGCGCCGCCATCGCCGACACATTGGCCGCGCAGGGCGCCACCGTGATCGGGACCGCGACCAGCGATGCCGGCGCGGAGGCCATCGGTGCGCGCCTCGCGTCGTTCGGCGGCTACGGCCGCACACTCGACGTCGTCGACGGCGCCGCGGTCGAAGCGTTGATCGACGGTATCGCCAAGCAATTCGGCCCGGTGTCCATCCTGGTCAACAACGCCGGCATCACCCGCGACAATCTGCTGATGCGGATGAAGGACGAGGAATGGCAATCGATCCTCGATACCAATCTCAGCAGCGTCTATCGCACCAGCAAAGCGGTGATGCGCGGCATGATGAAGGCGCGCAAGGGTCGCATCGTCAACATCGCCTCGGTCATCGGCGTCACCGGCAATGCCGGTCAAACCAATTACGCCGCCGCCAAAGCCGGCATCATCGCCTTCAGCAAATCGCTGGCGAAGGAAATCGGTTCGCGCGGCATCACGGTCAATGTGGTCGCGCCGGGTTTCATCGACACCGACATGACCCGCGCCCTGCCCGACTCGGCGAAGGAAGGTTTGCTCGGCCAGATCGCGCTCGGTCGCCTCGGCGAAGCGCAGAACATCGCCGATGCGGTGGCCTTTCTGGCCGGCCCCGGCGCCGCCTACATCACCGGCGAGACCCTCCACGTCAACGGCGGGATGTACATGCCGTAACGCCGCTGGCGGGCTCGCGCCGACGCGCCCGAACGCCCCGAAAAGCATGCTCGCCACCTAAGTCATTGAATCGAAAAGCCGTCGCCGGGCCTGTCGCGGGCTCGGCTTTCCCTTACACTATTCCCTGCGATATCCATCCGGAGTACACCACCCATGAGCAGCATCGAAGAACGCGTCAAGAAAATCGTCATCGAACAACTCGGCGTGAAAGAAGACGAAGTCACCAACAGCGCCTCTTTCGTCGACGATCTCGGCGCCGATTCCCTCGACACGGTCGAACTGGTGATGGCGCTCGAAGAAGAGTTCGAGTGCGAGATTCCGGACGAAGAGGCCGAGAAGATCACCTCGGTCCAGCAAGCGATCGATTACATCAAGAACCACGTCAAAGACTGACGAATCGCGTTCGACGCGCTCGAGGTTTTCGAGCGAGCGTGTCGATCGCCGTCGTCCGCCGTCGTCGCGTCGCGATGCGAACGTTGCGTTCGCCGCGAGGCGTCGACGAAATAAGGTTCGTCGTCTTCGCGCATCGTCGCGACGGACGCCACCACACGGGGCTGCTTGCGGCCCCGTGCGCACACTCGGAGCCGGGGTTCGGCTCCGCGTCACGATTCGGAGCCGCCTCGGCTCCGTGACGGCATCGCCGCGATCGGCCGCGAACGATTCGCGCCGCTCGACGCATCGCGACCGCCGCAGGTTCGGAACTGGAGGGCTCTATGTCTCACCGTCGCGTCGTCGTCACCGGTCTGGGTATCGTTTCGCCGTTGGGCAACGATCTGGCCAGCAACTGGGACGCCATCCTCCACGGCCGTTCGGGCATCGCCCCGGTCACGAATTTCGACGCCTCCGCGTTCGCCACGCGGATCGCGGGCGAGGTGAAGAATTTCGACCCGTCCGTTTGGATCTCGGCGAAAGATCTGAAGAAGATGGACCCGTTCATCCATTACGGCGTGGCCGCCACGATGATGGCGATCCAGGATTCCGGGTTGACCATCGACGAGCGCAACGTCGAGCGGATCGGCGCGATCGTCGGTTCGGGCATCGGCGGCATTCTCGGCATCGAAGAGCAAACCATCCGTTACCACGAAGGCGGGCCGCGCAAGGTCTCGCCGTTCTATGTGCCCAGCACGATCATCAACATGCTGCCGGGCCAGATCACGCTGATGACCGGCATCAAAGGCCCGAATTTCTCGGCGGTGTCCGCTTGCGCTTCGTCGAACCATTCGATCGGCATGGCGATGCGCATGATCCAGTACGGCGACGCCGACGCGATGATCGTCGGCGGCGCCGAGCGCGGCTCCACGCCGACGGCGATGGCCGGTTTCTGTTCGATGAAAGCGATGTCCACGCGCAACGACGAACCGACGCGCGCTTCGCGGCCCTGGGATAAAGGCCGCGCCGGTTTCGTGCTCGGCGACGGCGCAGGCATTTTGATGCTGGAAGAATACGAAGGCGCGAAAGCGCGCGGCGCGAATATCTACTGCGAACTGATCGGTTTCGGCGCCAGTTCCGATGCCTATCACATGACCGCGCCGAGCGAGAACGGCGAAGGCCCGGCGCGCTGCATGGCGGCGGCGCTGAAGGACGCGCGGGTCAACGCCGACGAGGTGGGATATCTCAACGCCCACGGCACCTCGACGCCGCTGGGTGATTTGGCCGAAACGCTGTCGATCAAAACCGCGTTCGGCGACCATGCGCGCAAGCTGATGGTGTCCTCCACCAAATCGATGACCGGGCATCTGCTCGGCGCGGCCGGCGGTGTGGAAGCGGTGTATTCGGTGATGGCGCTCAAGCACGGCATCGCGCCGCCCACGATCAATCTCGAAGAACCGGGCGAAGGCTGCGATCTGGATTACGTGCCGAACGTCCCGCGCGAAGCGAAGATCGACGTCGCGGTGTCCAACGGTTTCGGCTTCGGCGGCACGAACGCCTCGCTCGTGTTCCGTCGCATCTGATCGCGCCGCACGCACGAGCGCCGCGATGATCGTCTCTCGTGCCTTGCCGGCGGGTTGCGACCTGCTGCGCTTGCATCGGCTCGCGCCCGCGCGCTATCCGATGCTGTTGCAATCCACGTCCTCGTCGCTGACCGCCGGCCACACCCTCGGGCGTTGGGACATGTTGTTGATCGCCGACGGCGAGGCCCTGCGGTTGGAGCAGGACGGCACGCTGCTGGATGAGCACGGGTATCCCGCGAACGGCGAGGATTTCCTGTCGTCGCTCGACGATTGGTGGCGACGGCTGCGCGTGCCGCGCGAAGAGCCGCGCTGGCCGTTCCGAGGCGGTTGGGCGTTGTTTCTCGGCTACGAATTGGCGGCGCAGGTCGAGCCGGTGCTGCGCTTGCCGCGCGCCGAAGGCGCGTTGCCGGTCGCGTTGGCGCTGCGTTGCCCCGCGGCGGTGTTGCGCGACCACGCCAGCGGCGAATGCACGGTCGTCGCGGAATCGGGTTACGAAGATATTCTCGACGAAGTGCTGCGCGATATCGCCGAGTGCGCATCCGATGCCGACGACGCTTCTGCCAATTCCGCTTCGAGCGCATGGTCGCCGCCCGCATCGCTGCAAGACGACGAGCCGACGCGTTTCGTCGACGGCGTGAAGCGCATCCTCGACTACCTGGCCGCGGGCGATGTGTTCCAGGTCAATTTGTCGCGGGCTTGGCGCGCGCGTTGCGAAACCTACGCACCCGAAGTGCTGTACG
Organism: Lysobacter sp.; assembly: GCA_020852215.1. Lineage (GTDB taxonomy): Bacteria > Pseudomonadota > Gammaproteobacteria > Xanthomonadales > Xanthomonadaceae > Lysobacter_I. The sequence goes on from JADZBF010000162.1 coordinate 8,179, forward strand.
CACGACTGCGCGATGCGAGTCCGGCGCCGTTCGCGGGCTTGTTCGCCGGGGATTCCGCGGGCGGGCGTTGGGCGATCGCCAGTTCCTCACCCGAGCGTTTGGTATCCGTGCGCGGCGAGATCATCGAAACACGGCCGATCGCAGGCACGCGCCCGCGTTTCGTCGGCGACGACGATGCCGCGCGCATCCGCGAACTCGTCGGTCATCCGAAAGAGCGCGCCGAGCACGTGATGCTGATCGATCTGGAACGCAACGATCTCGGCCGCGTGTGCGCGCCGGGCAGCGTCGAAGTGGATGAATTGATGACGGTCGAGAGTTATTCGCACGTGCATCACATCGTCAGCAACGTGCGTGGACGTTTGCGCGAAGACGTGTCGCCGGGCGAAGCGATTCGCGCGGTGTTCCCCGGCGGCACCATCACCGGCTGCCCGAAAGTGCGCTGCATGCAGATCATCGCCGAGCTCGAAGGCGTCGGCCGCGGCGCGTACACCGGCGCGATGGGATGGTTGAACCGCGACGGCGATCTGGATCTGAATATCCTGATTCGCAGCGTCGAAATACAAGCGACCGACGGCGGGCGCGCGGTGTTGCGCTTCCGCACCGGCGCCGGGATCGTCGCCGATTCCGATCCGCAGCGCGAACTGGACGAAACCCGCGCCAAAGCCCGCGGTTTGTTGCAAGCGCTCGGTCACGCCTCGTTCGATGCCGCATCGCATGAGCTCACATCGAATCGGGCCGCATCGCATGAGGCCGCATCGTGACGATGCCGCAGACGGCCGACGTCGAGCACACCGCACGCGTGTTCGTCGGCGAAGAAGCGCTGGCATCGGAGCGCGTCGCCGACGTGTTGGCGCGCAGTCGCGGACTAGCGTACGGCGATGGCGTGTTCGAGACCATGCGCGCGCATTGCGGCGCGATTCACTGGTGGCCCGCGCATTGGGCGCGCGCCGAACGCGGCGCCGAGCGTTTGGGCATTCCGCTGCCGTCGCGCGCCCGCGTCGAAGCCGAACGCGATGCGCTGCTGCGCGCGGCGCCGGACGGCGTCGTGAAATGGACGCTGCTGCGCGGCGCGGGCGCCCGCGGTTATGCGCCCGATCCCGAGGCGCCGCCGCTGTGGTTGTTGTCCGCGCATCCCGTGCCGACGCCGCTCGCGCGCGGCCTGCGGTTGCGCTGGTGCGAGACGCGTCTGGCCATGCAGCCGCGGCTGGCCGGGATCAAACACTGCAATCGGCTCGAACAAGTGCTCGCCCGCGCCGAATGGGCGCGACTCGACGCCGACGAAGCCGCCTGCGACGACGGCTTGATGCGCGATGCCGACGGCCGCGCGGTCGCCGCCACATCGGCCAATCTGTTCGTCCACCGCGACGGCGGTTGGCTGACGCCGTCGATCGAACGCTGCGGTATCGCCGGGGTCTGCCGCGCCTGGGCGATGGAGGCCTTGGACGCGCGCGAAGCCGAGCTGAGCGTCGAAGCGGTCGAATCCGCCGACGCGCTGGTCCTGTCCAATGCGGTGCGCGGTATCCTGCCGGTCGCGCGGCTTGGCGATGCGCGTTGGCCGTCGCGGCACCCGGCCGCGAACGAGGCCATCCACTGTCTCGCCGCCGCGCACCCGGCTTTCGCCGATGCGCCGATGGCGGAGGCGCGGAACGCCGCGACCGCCGACAACGCTGGCATCGGCGACAATGCGTAATCACCGTAGTGCCGTGAATCCCGAGGATCGTCCGTGAGTCCACCCCGCAAACGCTCCAATTCCTTGTTCCGCCTGTTGTTGTGGGGCTTGCTTGCTGCTGTCGTCTTGTTCGCGGTCGCCGCCGTCGTCGGATACCGGCATTACGGCGCGTTCGCCGACACGCCGATCGCCGGGATCGACGCGGGCGAAACGGTGATGGTCGCGCCGGGCGACGCGCTGCCGACGGTGGTGCGCAAGCTGCGCGCGGTGGGCGCGGGCGGCAGCGATCTGGAATGGCGCGCGCTGGCGCGCGAATTGGGCG
>JADZBF010000163.1 GCA_020852215.1 Lysobacter sp.
CTCGGCATCCCGAAACGTCGGATCGATCCGATTGGCGATCCAACCCACCAGCGCCAAACCATCAGCGCGGATCGCGCGCTCGGTGAGCCGCGCGTGATTCAGGCAGCCCAGACGCAGGCCGACCACCAACACCACCGGCAGCGCCAACGCGCGGACGAGATCGGCTTGCTCCAGGCCATGATCGAGCGGCGCGGCCCAACCGCCGACGCCCTCGACCACCACCGCATCGGCCTGCGCGGCCAAGGCGCGATAGCCCGCGACCAGTCGCGCCGGATCGATCCGCACGCCGATCTCCGCCGCGGCCAGCGACGGCGCGGTCGGCGACGGCAAGGCGTAAGGATTGACCGCGTCGTAAGCGGGCATCGGTACGCTGGCGGCTTGCAATCGAAGCGCATCCTCGTTGCGCCACCCGTCGTCCGTACGTACGCAGCCGCTGGCCACGGGTTTCATGCCGACCGCACGCAAACCCGCCGCATGCAATCGATGCAACAACGCTGCGCTCGCGAGGGTTTTGCCTACGCCGGTATCGGTGCCGGTGACGTACCAGCCGGCCGTGCGCGGCGCATCGGGCGCCTTCGATGACGAATTCGGCCGTCGCATGTCCTCGCTCATGCGGTGTGCCCTCGCGCATGCGAACCGCGATGTCGTGTGCGCACGCAGCACGACAAGAAAGACGATAGGAGAGCGTTTCTGTGCGACATCGTTGCTGTGCGGCGAACTCGTGCGGGGAGTCGGTGCGAGGATCTCGTGCGGAGACGGGGCTGCGGCGAAGGCATCGCCGCGTTCGTCGCGGCCGACTGCTAAACTCGACGCATGTATACCGCATCCAGTCTAACCGGCGATAAGCCCGCGCAGTACGCGCAACTGGCGGCGCAAGCGCAGGCGCTGCTCGAAGGGGAGCGCGACCGTATCGCCAATGCCGCGAATCTGTCATCTCTGGTCTATCACGCATTGCCCGATCTGAATTGGGTCGGCTTCTATTTCTACGACGGTCGGGAATTGGTGGTCGGGCCGTTCCAAGGCTTGCCCGCATGCGTGCGCATCCCGCTCGATAAAGGCGTCTGCGGCGCCGCCGCGCGTACGCGCGAAACGCAGCGCGTCGCCGATGTGCACGCGTTCCCGGGACATATCGCTTGCGATGCCGCTTCGCGTTCGGAATTGGTGGTGCCGCTGGTGCGAGATGGCGCGCTGATCGGCGTGTTCGATCTGGACAGTCCGCTTCCGGACCGTTTCGACGTTGAAGATCAGGTGGGGATAGAACGTATCGTCGCGTCGTGCCTCGACGCGCTATGTATCGATGCGCCTTGTATCGATGCGCAGTGCGTCGACACGACGCATCTCGACCATCGATAACGCTCCTCGTCGCGCGGGCAGAAGCGTTCGCGCGCGACGTCTCCGCGATCGCAAGAAACCCGTCCGCATCGCTCTTCCTCTTTCAAAGGCTCTTCGCATGGCTACTCCTCTCAAGTTGCGGAATATCGGCCCCAAAAGCGCCGCGTGGTTGCGGCAGGTCGGTTTACGCACGGAGGAGGATTTGCGTGCGATCGGCGCGCTCGAAGCCTTCGTGAAGGTCAAACGCGCGGGCTTCAAGCCGAGCTTGAATTTACTTTATGCCCTGGAAGGCGCGCTGCTCGATTGCCATTGGCAGGAAATTCCGGCCGAACGTCGCAGCGAATTGCTGGCCGCCGCCGAAGCCGCCGTCGCGCTGCTGCCGCAACCGCGCGGTCGCCCCGCTGCGGGCCCGGTGACCACCACCACGCATCAACGCGAAGATAGTGGTGAGATGACCGGCGGCCTCGCGCTGTTCGACGAACCCGACAGCGGCGGCCACGACGACTGAACTCGCCGCATGCGCAATGCCGACGCCAATGCCGCAGCGGCATGGCGCATCGCGATCGGGTACACTGCGCGCGCTTCATGGTGACTTGGCCGTCGAAACGTATCGACACCGACGGTCGAGTTGAAACGGGAAGCCGGTGCGCATCGCAATCATTCTTTTGCGACGCAATGCCGGCGCTGCCCCCGCAACGGTAAGCGCGATCGCCTTCGCAAACGCCACTGCAGGTTCTCCTGTGGGAAGGCGCGAAGGTCTCGGCCCTCACGGTCGAACGCGCGAGCCCGGAGACCGGCCACGAAGCCTACGGTTGCGATGCGGAGGGCGTCGCGGCGACGTCGCCGGCATGCGCGTACCGCAGGCTTCGACGATCCGGCGGGCGCTTCGCGTACCGCATCGACGATCGCCGAGTCCGCACCCGCCTTCGCATGCCCCAGGCCGAACGCGCCGCTCTTCTCCTCGCGACTCCTCCCCTCATCACCGCGCGCGGGTGTGCGCGATGGAGTCCGCATGTTGCATTCTCGTCTGCCGTTGACGCTCGCGATCTCGATCGTTCTGTCGTCTTCTCTGTTTTGTTTCTCCGCCTCGGCGCAAACCGCGCCGCAAGGCGACACCGGGCGCGATGCGCTCGATCGTATCGTCGTCACCGCCACGCGCACCGCGATCACCGCCGACGCCGCGCTCGCGCCGGTCGAGGTGGTCGATCGCGCCGAAATCGAGCGTAGCCAAGCCGCTTCGCTCGCCGATCTGCTGCGCGGCCGCGCCGGCATCAATCTGTCGAATCAAGGCGGCGTCGGCAAACTCACCACACTGTCGCTGCGCGGCGCCGAATCCGATCACGTGTTGGTGTTGATCGACGGCATTCGCATCGGTTCGGCTACATCGGGCCTCGTTTCGTTCCAGGATTTGCCGCTGGAATTTGTCGATCGCATCGAAATCGTGCGCGGCCCGCGTTCGAGTCTGTACGGTTCCGACGCGATCGGCGGCGTGATCCAGATTTTCACGCGCCGCGACCGCGGCCCGGCGCAGGGACGCTTCGCTGTCGCTGTCGGCAGTCACGGTCGACGCGATCTCGGTGCTGGCGTCGGCGGCGGCAATGCGCGCGGCTGGTACGGCGTCGATGCAGCGTATTCGCGCACCGACGGCATCGATGCTTGTCGCGGCGCGGGTTTTCCGATCTTTGCCGGTTGTTTCGTCGACGGCCAAACCGACCGCGACGGGTATACGCGCCGCGCGCTGTCGCTGCGCGGCGGCGTGTCGTTGGGCGATCGCGCGCAACTCGACGGCCAATGGTTGGAAGCGCGCGGCGAAAACGAATACGACGGCAGCTTCGTCGATTATTCCGAAGTGACGCAGCGCGTCCTCGGCGCGCGGCTGCGCTGGCAGGCGAGCGAGCGGGTCGAACTGCAGGCGACCGCCGGCCGCAATCGCGACGCCTCGGATAATTTCATCGGCGACCTCGCCAACGGCGATTTCGCGAGCGATCGCGACAGCATCGGTTTGCAGGCCGATGTCGCGCTCGCCGACGCGCACATGCTCACATTCGGCGCGGATTGGCTGCGCGACCGCATCGAAAGCGACACTACCTACGACCAAACCGCGCGTCGCAATATCGCCGCGTTCGCGCAGTATCAAGGCCGTTTCGACACCCGCGTCGGTGCGCAGGATCTGCAATTGGCGCTGCGTCGCGACGACAACTCGCAATTCGGCGGCGAAACCACCGGCACCGCCGCGTGGGGCCTGGGGTTCGGCGATGGCTGGCGCATCGTCGCGAGCTACGGCACCGGCTTCAAGGCGCCGACCTTCAACGAATTGTATTTCCCGTTCTTCGGCAATGCCGCGCTGCGCCCGGAATCCTCGCGCACCGTCGAAGCGGGCCTCGCCTGGAGCGGCGAGCGCACGCGTGCACGCGTCGATGTGTTCGAGACCGATGTGGACGATCTGATCGCGTTCGACGCCTCGCTGTTTCTGCCCAACAACATCGATCGCGCGCGTTTGCGCGGCGCCGAACTGCAGATCGACAGCGAGATCGCGGGCTGGGACATCGCATTGTCGGCGAGCTGGTTGGATCCCGAGAACCTCAGCGGCGCGTATCGCGGCAATACGCTGCCGCGACGCGCGCGCGAAAGCGCGAGAATCTCCACCGACCGCGCGTTCGGCGCATGGCGCATCGGCGCGACATGGCTGGGCGAAGGCGAGCGTTACGACGATCTGGCGAATACCCGGCGACTCGGCGGTTACGCCACGCTCGATCTGCGCGGCGAATACGCCTTCAGTTCGAAGTGGACGCTGCAGGCGGGCGTGAACAACGTCTTCGATCGCGACTACGAAACCGCGGCGTACTACAACCAACCGGGACGCACATTCCAACTGCGTTTGCGCTACGCGCCGCCCGCGCGCTAATAGGTTGTTGAAAAACGATCTTCCTGATCGTTTTTCAAGTCGCGAGTCCGGCGCATGTCCAGACTCGCTCCCGACGAATCGAACGCTGACGCGCTCGCTTCGTCGTCGCGGCCATCCTTGGCTGCGCTAGCAGTCTGTTTTTCAACAGCCTGCTAGCCCCGTACCGTGACCCGCGCGTTCGCGCGGGTCGCGGCATCACAGGCTATCGCGTGCGTCGGCGAATAATTCCGGCTGCGTCTGCGAGATCGATTGGCGGTCGCGAAAGCCCGACAACCCCACGCCGACCAAGCGATAGCGCGTCTCCGCGGGCAGTTCCACGCGCTCGCGCAGCGCCAGCGCGATTTCGACCAAGCGCTCCAGCGTGTCCGGCGGCGTGTCCGGCGTGAAACTGCGGGTGAGAATGCGGAACTGCGCGGTTTTCAACTTCAATACGACGGTGCGTCCGACCCGTTCGCTCTTGCGCGCCGCCTCCCAGGTTTTCTCGGCGAGGCGGCGAATGGTCGGTTCGATCTCGTCGAGCGGCACATCGCGTTCGAACGTATCTTCGGCCGAGATCGATTGAACGGGTTGATCGGGCTCGACCGGCCGCTCGTCGATGCCGTCCGCGCGTTCGCGCAAACGCACACCGAAACTGCCGAACGCTTCCTGCAGCACC
>JADZBF010000164.1 GCA_020852215.1 Lysobacter sp.
TGGATTTCGGCGCGATGGCGCTGTTCGGCGAGAAATACGGCGAACGCGTGCGCGTGCTGCGCATGGGCGAGACCTCGACCGAATTGTGCGGCGGCACCCATGTGCGCCGGACCGGCGACATCGGCGTGTTCAAGATCGTCTCCGAGGGCGGGATTCAGGCCGGCGTGCGCCGGATCGAGGCCGTGACCGGCCAGGGCGCGCTCGATTTCGTGGACGAACAGGAGCGCCGGCTGAACGAAGCGGCGGATTTACTGGGCGGTTCGGCGGCCGATCTGCCCGAGAAAGTGCGATCGCTGCTCGAAAAACAGAAAAAAATCGAACGCGAGTTGGAGAGCCTGAAAGCCAAGGCCGCAAGCGCCACGGTGGCCGATCTGGCGGCCTCCGCGACCGATGCGGGCGGCGCGAAAGTGCTTGCGGCGCGGGTGGAGGGCCTCGACGCCAAGGCCTTGCGCGACGCGGTGGATATGCTCAAACAGCAACTTCGCGATGCGGTGGTGCTGCTCGCGGGCGCGGCGGATGGTAAAGTGGCCCTTGTTGCGGGCGTGAGCGGCGCAGCGCTCGGGCCTGTCAAGGCCGGAGAGCTCCTCGCTCATGTAGCCGGTCAGATCGGGGGCAACGGCGGAGGCCGACCCGATATGGCCCAGGGGGGCGGCGAAGACGGCCCACGGCTGCGCATTGCATTGGATGGCATCCACGACTGGGTGGTCGAACGGATGAAGCGCGAAGCGTGACCTTCGGCGCTTTCCGGGGTTCGACCCTCCGGTTATTTTTCACCTCTTGCGTTTGCGACAGCCGTTTTCCCCGATCAGCGGTCGCGAAACAACAACACAAGAATGTCGGCGAGGGGACGCCGGCATACGGAGAGATGCAATGCTGATTTTGACTCGCCGTGTTGGCGAAACACTGATGATCGGCGACACCGTGACCGTGACCGTGCTTGGCGTCAAAGGCAATCAGGTCCGTATCGGTATTACCGCGCCGAAAGACGTCGCCGTTCACCGCGAAGAGATTTACCAGCGCATTCAGCGCGGCGACGACCGCGGTCATCGCGGCGGCGGCGAGCCGACGTCGGGTTTGCCGCAGGACGACTGAGCCGGTATCCTTTCGCACCGCTTCGCACTGCACCGTTTCACACCGCATCGCCGGAGAGTTGCCCGAGAGGCCGAAGGGGCTCCCCTGCTAAGGGAGTATGGGGTCAAAAACTCCATCGAGGGTTCGAATCCCTCACTCTCCGCCAGTGTTGCGAGTCGTGTCGAGCAAGCCCGCGTTGAGCAAGCCCGGGCTGATCTAGCCCGCGTTTAGCAACTCGCATCGAGCAAGCCTGCGTTGAGCAGGCCCTCGTGGAGTTGAGCCCGCGTCGCGGGGCGGGAGTTCGCTGCGCTTCGAGCGGACGGTTCGTGCGGAGTTTCATGCTCGACCGCTTAGCTTTTTGTTTCCGATGGATGCCCAAAACGCCGACCGCACGATGGTCGGCGTTTTTGTTATGCGTCTCCGTATGCCCGCTGTCGGCGTTTCAGAACGCGCGAGCCTGATCGGCGGCGGGCGCGACGTTGCGGGTCTGAGCAAGGTTTCGAAACGCGTGGCCTGAACACCGAACCGACAAACATCGCGCCTCGAAGCACGACGCTTAAAACACGAAACCGACTTCGCCGAAGGCCAGATTATTGTCGCGGCGAGAGCCGAACGTCGTTTCGGAATGTCCGTAGGCGCGATCGGCGCCGATCACGATCTTGAAGCGATCGTCGATTTGGTAGGTCAGGCGCGGCCGGAGAATGCCGCTGCCGTCGTCGAGCGAAAACACGCCGGCCCATTCCAATTTCAGGCGCTCGTTCCGCAGTCGCTGGGTCAGGCGCAGGGTCACGGACTGCTCGCGCGCCCCGAATTCGCGGTTGAGTTGATTGAGCGCCGTCGCGAGCGGTCGGAACGGCGCCGGCAGCGATTTCGGATCCCGGTAATCCGCGCGTGAGGCGTACACCCACTGCAGATTCAGGTTGGCGGTGTCGCCGAGGTCGGTGTCGAGCCCGAGCACGGCCCGCAAGGCGTCGCCGCGACCTTCCTTGCGGGCGTACGCCGCTTCGCCGCGGAACGACCAACGGCCCGCCGCAGCGGCGAAATCGGCGCCGGCCACCTGCGCGCGCTCGTAGCCGATCGCCAGCGTGGGTTGCGGCGACAGCGCGGCCAAGCGATAGCGCGGCATCCGGTCGTGACCGTCGAACCAGGACAGCGACCAGTCCACGCGCTCGCCGACGCGGTCGAGACGAAGCCCCAGATCGAGCCGTTGCGGCGCATCGTCGCGATGCAGCGGCTTCGGCAGCGGGCCTTCGGGCAAGCGGTGCGGCGCGAAATCGGCGGCGACCGCGGTGAGCGACGCCGAGTCGCTCAGACCGAACCGCAGCGACAGCGCGTCGCTGCCGCGGCGCTGCTCGTCGTCGTCGGAGGCCAGCAGGGTGAAGTCGCGGGTCGAGAAGCTGTCGGTGGGGTTGATCTTGTCGGCGCGGCCCCAGGCGACGATCTGCCGCCCCGCGCGCACGGTCCAGCGGCCTTGGTCGAACTCCGCGAAGGCTTCGCGCAATTGCGCGTCGGCATCGTTGGCGGCGCCGGTGTGGTTGCTGCCCAGGCGTCCGCTGAGGCCGAAGCGCAGATGTTCGCCGGCGTCGCCGCGCCACTGGATCAGACAATCGGCTTTGGCGATGCCCTCGCGGTCGTCGAGATCGCGATTGGACGACCACCACCCCGCGCGGCATTCGCCGAACGGTGGCTCGGCGGCGCGCGCATCGCCCGCCGCGGCCCAGCCGCCGGCGATCAGCGCGAAGCATGAGACGGCCGCGGCGACCGCGCCGCCCGCAGTCCGCGCCGGCCGGCGGCGGAGGAAAATCCAACGCATGCCGACTTACTGCTCTTTTTCCAGATAGCGGGTCGAGAAGAACTCATCGCCCAGGCCGGTATTGGCCTTGAAGCTCTCGAACTTCACCAGCGTGATGTGGCCGGTCTGGTGATTGCGCACCTTCACGCTCATCGCCTGCCATTTGCCCGGCGCACCGTCGATTTGGCGCACCTCGGCGTTTTCCAGGGTTTTCAGCAGCCTGCCGGCGGCGTCGTAGAACTCGACCTTCAGCGCGACGAAGCTGTCCTTGGCGATCCAACTCACGCGCTTGGAATAGCCCGAATCGCCGCCGATCTTGGCGCTGGCGGGTTTGGATTCGACCACGTAGACGGCTTTGCCGGCGATGGTGGCTTCGGGCTGCAGGGCGTGCGTCCAGTCTTCGGGCCGATGGCCGACGATGTCGCCGTAGGAAAGATCGGTGCCGATGAAGCTGCTGCGCTTGTTGTTCGCGGCCAAGCGTCGCGCTTTTTTGGTCGCCGGCAGATACACCCAGATGTCGTCGTCCTTGCCGGCGTTTTCGATCAGCAGCGTGGCGGTGTTGCGCACGTCGCTGGGCGAGAGGAAGCGGATCATGCGCCGGTTCTGCACGCCGTCGGGCTGCATCTTGGTCACGCCGAGGGTCTTGCGCACGCGTTCCTGACCGCCGCTGCTGACCAGACGGAACGTCGCTTCCGAGCGCGAATCGGCGAAACGCGTGGCCTGATAGTTCCGGGTCATCACCGTCTGTGCGTCGAGCTGTGCGGCGTGAGCCGGCGCGTGCGTGGCCAGGGCCGCCGTCAGCAGCAGTGCGGCCGTCCCCGCGAGCGGCGCGCCCGCGCGGGCCTTGCCGCCGCCGAGCGCGAACGCGGGCCGGAAGGTCTTGAGCAGGGCGGGAATCAGAATCAAGGCGGAGGCGGCGCTGACGATCATGGACATGACGATGAGGATTCCGAACCAGATGTGGACGTAGAAGCCGAAGGAGAACAACAGCACCGAATAACCGCCGGCGATCGCCGAAGCGACGTAGACGATGGCTTTGCCGGCGGTCTGCATGGTTTCGCGCATCGCGAGGTCGAAGTCGCCGAAGCCGACATATTCCTCGCGGAAGCGGTAGAGCAGGTAAATCGCGTAGTCGGCGCCGATGCCGATCGCCATCGCCGAATTCACCGAATTGGGCGTGTTCAGCGGAATGCCGGTCAGGCCCATCACGCCGAAATTGACCAGCACGGTGAGCAACAGCGGCGCGGCGAGACAGAACCCCGCGGCCAGCGAGCGGAAAATCACCGTGCCGGCGATCAGCACCACCAGCATCATCTGCAGGATGTTGCGGATCTTGCCTTCGACCAGCGTTTCGCTCAGCGCGGAGGACTGCGGCACGCTGCCGCCGATCTGCACGCGCACGCCTTTGGGCAACTGCGGCTGCAAGAAGGCGCGGATGTCCGCCACGACGTCGCCGGCGTAGCGACTGCTGTCGTTCTTCATCCACACGATCAGATTCGCGTTCTTGTAGTCATAATCGATGTAGGGATCGAAATCGGTCGGCTGCCCCGACATCGAATACAGCAGCAGATATTGCGACACCAGGTCCTGCGACGCGGGCAGGGTGTCGAATCCTTTGGCGCCGCCGTTGATCGAACTGTTCATGCGCTTGAGCAGATCGACGATCGACAGCGTCTTGCCGACATCGGGCAAGGCCTCGATGTGGCGCTGCGTGCGCTCGATCAGCGCCAGCACCGCCGGGTCTTTCATTCGATCGATGCCGTCGCCCCGGAACACCACGTACAAGGTGTTGGTGCCGGCGAGATGCGCGTTGAGAAAACGGTCCTCCGCGCGAATATCGAGGTCGTCGGCGAAATAACTCTTGGTGGAATTCTCGCGCTGCACGAAGCCCATCCCGATCGCGGCCAACGCGGCCAGCGCCAGAAAGCCGGCCAGGACCGCGTGATTGCGGCGCAGCACCAGATTCGTCAATCCGTCGGCGAACTTGCGCCACAGCCGCCCGGCGTTCGCTTTTTGCGTCGAAGGCGGCGGCGCAGGCAGCAGGCTGCGCAGCGCGGGGATGAAGGTCAGCTCGATGACCATCGCGCTGACGATCCCAAGGCCGGTGAAGATGCCGAAGGTGCGGATCGTCGCCACGTCGAAGGTGATCAGCGAGAAAAAGCCGAGCGTCGCGACGAGGCCTGCGGTCAGCATCACCGGTGCGACTTTCGACAGCGATTCGACGATCGCGATGTCGTTCAAGGCCGCGCGTCCGGCCTCCGGCTGCGCCTGCGTCGCGCGGTCGTATTCTTCGTAATAGCGTTTGAGAATCTGCACCGCATGGCCGGCGGCGACGGCCAGGATCAGGATCGGCGTGGTGGCGTTGAACGCGTCCATCGGCACGCCCGACGCGCCCATGATGCCGAGCCCCCACACCACCGCGAGCAAGGCCGTCACCAGCGGCAGGATCAAGCCCTGCAGCGTGCGGAACGCTTCGAAATGGATCAGGCCGATGATCAGCAGCGCCATCGGAAACAGCAGCAGCATGCGCTGCGCGAAGCGTTCGACCGCGGCGATGAACACCGCGGTGCCGCTGACGTCGATGCGCAGCCCGCCTTTGCGCTCCGCGTCGACGACGGCGAGCACCGGGTCGACGATTTCGCGGAAGCCGCGTTTGCCTGCGGAAATCGCGAACGACACCGAAGCCACTTTGCCGTCGGCGGAGACCAGCGTGCCGCGATAGATCGGGTTGCCGTCGATGCGTTGACGCAGGCCGCGCATGCCCTCCGCATCCACCGGCGAAGCGAGCATCGGTTCGACCCGCATTTCGACTTCGTCGCCGGAGATCGCTTTGGCTTTCTCCGCGGTGAGGCTCATCATCGTATGCGGCTTGACCCCCGGAACGGCGCTGAGCTTGCGGGTCAATCGATCGACTGCGGACAGCACTTCGAGATCGTCGTAGACGGTACCGCCGTCGGCGGCGCTGATGCCGACCACCACCACATGCTTGGAACCGAACAGGCGTTCGGCGGCGAGCGTGCCGATGACGTTCGGATGATGCTGCGGCAACATCGTGTTCGGGTCGATCACAATCCGCAGATTGCCGATCTGCATCCCGAACAGCGCGGTGATGAGCGCGAGCGCGACGACGACTTTGATGCGGTGGGCGATGATCGCGCTGCAAATGCGGGCGACCGCGGCCTGCATGCGTGTGCGCGGCCTGCCGTCGACCCGGGCGACGCTGGATTTCGAGGTGGGTTCCGAAGCGGGTTCCGAGGCGCTCGTCGTCGTGGAATCGCGTGGATCGGCAGGCGTCATGGTTCGGCGGTCTCGTCGGCGACAGCGGTCGCGGTTGCGTTCAAATAGGTTCGCACGGCGGCGGTCACGCGCGCGGTATCGCGTTCGACGCCGAGCACGAGTTCGGAGGCGCGGCAGCTCAACCAGCGCCGGCCGACCACGAAAAAGCCGGGTTCGGGCGTGCGGCCGTAGTCGGCGTACAGATCCTCCGCCGAGCGGATGCCCGGCAGCGCCAGCCAATCCAGGCGTTCCTGGTAGCCGCCGCACCACAGCACCGCATCCACCTCGGCGCGGCCGCCGTCCGCGAACACCACCGCTCGCCCGTCGGCGTCGGTCGCGCGCGCCATCAGCCGGACGCCGCGCGCGGCGAGGATGGCATCGCGGCAATTCGCGACCGGGATCGGGTCGCGCTTGCGCAGGATCCGACCGATCGCGCTGTCGCGGTCGGCGTAGGCCA
>JADZBF010000165.1 GCA_020852215.1 Lysobacter sp.
CGCTGGGACGACTCGTCCGCGCCGTAGAGGTCCCGCATGGCCACGGCCCAGATCCTGCGGGCCACGCGGCCGAGCACGCTGTACTCGGGGTCCATGCCGCTGCTGAAGAAGAACGAGAAGTTCCTGGCGAAGTCGTCGATCTTCATGCCGCGGGCGAGGTAGTACTCGACGATGGTGAAGCCGTTGCTGAGCGTGAAGGCCAGTTGCGAAATCGGATTCGCGCCGGCTTCGGCGATGTGATAGCCGCTGATCGACACCGAATAGAAATTGCGGACGTTCTTCTCGACGAAATACTGCTGGATGTCGCCCATCATCCGCATCGCGAATTCGGTGCTGAAGATGCAGGTGTTCTGCGCCTGGTCTTCCTTGAGGATGTCGGCCTGCACGGTGCCGCGCACGGTCTTCAGCGTGTCGGCCTTGATCTGCGCGTACACCTCTGGCGGCACCACTTGGTCGCCGCTCACGCCGAGCAGGCCCAAGCCCAAACCGTCGTTGCCGTCGGGCAGCATGCCGCTGTAGTCGGGGCGTCGCTTGTCCTGGAACATCGCTTCGATGGCGTCGTGCGCGGCATCCCAACGCGGTTGCTCGGCGCGCAGGTATTTTTCGACTTGTTGGTCGATCGCCGAATTCATGAACATCGCGAGGATGATCGGCGCGGGGCCGTTGATCGTCATCGACACAGAGGTGCTGGGCGCGCAAAGGTCGAAGCCGGAGTACAGCTTCTTCATGTCGTCCAGCGTGGCGACATTGGTGCCGGAGTTGCCGATCTTGCCGTAGATGTCGGGACGCGGCGCGGGGTCTTCGCCGTACAGCGTCACGCTGTCGAACGCGGTGGACAAACGCGCGGCCGGTTGCCCGGCGCGCAGGTAGTGGAAGCGGCGATTCGTGCGCTCGGGCGTGCCCTCGCCCGCGAACATGCGGATCGGGTCTTCGCCGGTGCGGCGATACGGGTACACGCCGCCGGTGTACGGGTATTCGCCGGGCAGGTTTTCTTTCTGCAGGAAGGTCAGCAATTCGCCCCAGGATTTGTACGTGGGCGCGGCGATTTTCGGCACTTTCTGATGCGACAGCGATTCGCGGTAGTTTTCGACGCGGATGGTCTTGCCTCGCACTTCGTATTCGCTGACGTCGTCGACGATGGATTTCAGGCGCGCCGGCCATTCGCGCAGCAGTTTCAGTGCGTCCGACGACAGCGACTGCACGGCGTCGTTGTAGCGTTGGCGGAGGGTGAGGAGGGTGCGGTCGGCGGGGGCGTCGCCCCTCATCCGCCCTTCGGGCACCTTCTCCCCGCTGTCGCGGGGAGAAGGAGAAGCGAGAGTCGCCGAGGCTTTATCAGTGATGTCGCGGGGAGAAGGAGAAGCGAGAGTCGCCGAGGCTTTATCAGTGATGTCGCGGGGAGAAGGAGAGGCGAGAGTCGCCGAGGCTTTCTCAGTGATGTCGCGGGGAGAAGGAGAGGCGAGAGTCGCCGAGGCTTTCTCAGTGATGTCGCGGGGAGAAGGAGAAGCGAGCGTGGCTGTTTCCTTCTCCCCGCCTGCGGGGAGAAGGTGGTCCGAAGGACCGGATGAGGGGCCGGCGAGCAATGCGTCTGCGGCATACAACTCCAGCGCCTTGGGCAACGCCGCATCGCCCAGGTCGTGCAGCGATTGCCAATAGGATTGCGCGCGGTCGGCGGTGTCGGCTTGCGATTCGATGCGTTGGTTGATGCCGCGGCCCTGTTCGGCGATTTCGGCGAGATAGCGCACGCGTTGGCCGGGGATCAGCACGGTGGCGCGCGGTTCTCTCAGCGAGGTGTCGATCTGCGGGTTCCAGTCGCAGCGGGAAAAAGTGGGGTCAGAGTCATGTTTCTGACCTTGCACCCCACTCACCCCATTCGCCTCATTCGAAATATGACTCTGACCCCACTTTTTCTCGCGCAACAAGCGGCACAGGTTGGCGAACATCCAACTCACGCCGGGATCGTTGAACTGGCTGGCGATGGTGGGATAGACCGGCACGTCTTCGTCTTTCGCGGCGAAGGCGTTGCGGTTGCGCTTCCATTGCTTGCGCACGTCGCGCAAGGCGTCTTCAGCGCCGCGTTTGTCGAATTTGTTGAGGACGATGAGTTCGGCGTAGTCCAGCATGTCGATCTTTTCGAGCTGGCTGGGCGCGCCGAAGTCGCTGGTCATCACGTACATCGGGAAATCGACCAGATCGACGATCTCCGAATCGCTCTGGCCGATGCCGGCGGTTTCGACGATGACCAAGTCGTAGCCGAGAGACTTCAGATACGCGATGCAATCCTTCAGCACCGCGTTCGTCGCCCTGTGTTGACGGCGCGTCGCCATCGAACGCATGAACACGCGTGGACTGCGCAACGAATTCATGCGGATGCGGTCGCCCAGCAGCGCGCCGCCGGTGCGGCGACGGGTCGGGTCGACCGAAATCACGGCGATGCGCATCTCGGGGAAGCTGGCGAGGAAACGATTGAGCAACTCGTCGGTGACCGAGGATTTACCGGCGCCGCCGGTGCCTGTAATCCCCACGACGGGCGTCGTGTGGATTCGGGAATCGGGAATGGGGAATGGGGAATCGGAAGCGCCCGCTGTCCACTGCTTGCGTAGCTTGACGAGTTCGTTCTCGCTGAACTCGCCGTCTTCGAGCATGCTGATCATGCGGCCGATCGCGATTTCGTTGCCGAAATCCGGATGCGGCGCTTTTTCGATTCCCGATTCCCGATTCCCCATTCCCGGCCGCGCGGCACGCGCGGCGCCCGCGCGCCTGACCACATCCTCGATCATCGCCACCAGCCCCATGTGCATGCCGTCGTTGGGGTGGTAGATGCGTTCGACGCCGTAGGCCTGCAGTTCGCGGATCTCTTCCGGGGTGATGGTGCCGCCGCCGCCGCCGAAGACGCGGATGTGCGAGGCGCCGCGTTCCTTCAGCATGTCGACCATGTACTTGAAGTATTCGACATGCCCGCCCTGGTAGCTGGACAAGGCGATGGCGTCGGCGTCTTCCTGCAGCGCGGCGCGGACCACGTCCTCGACGCTGCGGTTGTGGCCGAGGTGTACGACTTCCGCGCCCTGGGCCTGGATCAAGCGCCGCATGATGTTGATGGCGGCGTCGTGGCCGTCGAACAGGCTGGCGGCGGTGACGAAGCGCAAGGGCGAGGGTTCGCTCTCGGGCGCTGCGGCGCGAAGATCGAGGGGGGCGACTGGCGTGCTCATGGCGCGCTCCGTGCGGAAAGTGGCGATGGCCTAGTGTAGCCGGTCGCCCCGAACGCCCCCAGCCGGCACCGTCGTGCCGCAGTCCTGCGCTTGGCGAGCGCTTGCCGATGCCGCCGCCGCGCGAGGATACTCCGCCGCATGGGGAACGATGCGATGGGACGACGATGAGCGCAAAGCCTTGGGGACGCATTCGGCGCATCGCCGCTTGGGGGCTGTTTTCGCTGCTGGCGCTGGTGGGCAGCGGCGCGCTGTTGGCCGACCGGCTGACGCCACCCGCGACCGGCGAACCCAGCACCGCGCTGCCGGTCGTCGCGCACACCGATGCGAAATCGACCGCGCTGGACCGCGAGATCGGACCGATGCTCGCCGAGCATCCGGGCCAAACCGGGGCACTGCTGCTGAGCGACGGGGTCGATGCCTTCGCCGCGCGCGCGCTGTCGGCGCAGAAAGCCGAACGCAGTTTGGACGCGATGTACTACATCTGGCACGACGACCTCACCGGCCGTCTGCTGGGTCGCGAGGCGTGGCGCGCGGCCGAACGCGGCGTGCGCGTGCGCATGTTGCTGGACGATATGAACGCCAGGGGCATGGACTCGAAACTGTTGCTGCTCGACGGCCATCCGAATATCGAAATCCGCCTCTACAACCCGTTCCGCAATCGCAAAGGCGTCGCGCGGGTGTTCGAACTGGCGCAACGCTTCGTCAGCGTCAATCACCGCATGCACAACAAGGCGTGGATCGCCGACAACCGGTTCGCGGTGCTGGGCGGTCGCAATATCGGCACGGAGTATTTCGGCGCGAGCGACGAGGTGAACTTCCGCGACTTGGACATCGCGATGTTCGGCCCGGCCGTGGGCGAAGCCAGCGCGGTGTTCGACCGCTATTGGAACAGCGCCGCCGCGGTGCCTTTGGCCGGGCTGGCGGACGCGCCGCACGACGGGTTCGAGTCGATCGCCGACGCGATCGAAGCCGAAGCGACCGGCCCCGCCGCGCAGCGGTATCTGCAGCGGGTGGCGGCTTCGCCGAATGTGCGCGATTACGCCGGCGAGCGCTTGGAACCGTTCTGGAGCGCTCGCATCCACGTCGTTTCCGATCCGCCGCTGAAATGGCAAGAGGATCGCGACGACGATAGCCGCCGAAGCGATTGGCTGGTGAACCGCATCGTCGACGATCTGTCCGGCGCCAAGCGCAAAGCGCTGCTGATTTCGCCGTATTTCGTGCCCGGAGCGGAAGCGACCGCCGCGATGACGAAGATGGCCGGCGGAGGCGTGGTCGTGGGCGTGGTCACCAACTCGTTGGCGGCCAACGACGTGGCCGCGGTGTACAGCGCGTATCGGCCGTATCGCAACACCTTGCTGCGCGGCGGCGTGCGCGTCTACGAATTGCGCGCGCAGGGGCACCCCGGCAGCAGTCTGTTCGGCAGCAGCGGCGCGAGCCTGCACACCAAGGCGTACAGCGTCGACGATATCCGCGGTTTCATCGGCTCGTTCAATCTCGATGCGCGTTCGGCGTATCTCAACACCGAAATGGGCGTGATCTTCGAAGATGCTGCGCTGGCGCGCGCGGTGCGCGAGGAATATCTGCGGTTGGCCGCCGCGGAATTGAGCTATTGGTTAACGCTGAATCGCGACGGCGAGGCGTTGTGGTTGGATCGCGCGGCGCCACCGCCGCGCTTGCTGGACGTCGAGCCCGATACGACGCGCATGCAGCGCGCGACCGCGACCGCGATGGGGTGGTTGCCATTGGAATCGCAGCTTTGATCGAACTTTGAACGAGACTGTCATGCACGAAGACGTACGCAACGAAGACTCATCCATACACGAAGAGACGCTGCGCGTCGCTGCGGATAGCGGCGATCGCGATGCCGCATTTCGATTGGGCGTCGCGCTGATCGGGCACGGCGATTTCGGCGCCGCCGCGCCGCGTTTGTACGCCGCCGCGGAAGCCGGCCATGCGGGCGCGATGTTGGAGATGGGTCGCTTGATGCTGTACGGCATGCTGTCGGTGCCCGATCCGCGCCAAGCCGTGCATTGGTTCGAACGCGCCGAACGCGCGGGCGCGCCTGCGGCGGGCGATTTCCTGCTGCAGATCGCGCTGGGCGGCATCGCCTTGCCGCGCGATGCCCGCATCAACGAACGCCTGCATCGCGGCGTGCAGGCCGATTACCCGCCCGCGCTGTTGACCGCAGCGCTGCATTTCGGACGCAAACCGCATCCGGACGATCAAACGCTGTGCCTGCAACTGCTCGAACGCGGCGCCGCGCGCGGCGATGTCGTCGCCGCTGCGTTGTTGGCCGAGCGACTCGCGCACGGTGAAGGCTGCGCGCCGCAACCGGAGGCCGCCGAAGATTTGCGCGCGCAGTGCGCCCGCGACGGCTTCGCGCCGCTGCCCGCATTCACGCTGCCGCCGCCCGGCGAGCACGGCCCGCCGCGGCAACTGGCGATGGAAGACACGTTGCGCGCGCCTGCGGCGAAGTCGCTGAGCGAAGCGCCGCGCGTGTCGGTGATCGATCGGCTTCTCTCCGCGGACGAATGCCG
>JADZBF010000166.1 GCA_020852215.1 Lysobacter sp.
CCGATACCCCCGACCAGCGCACGTCGGACCGGCGTCGGTTCCTGCTCGCGCTGAACGCGAGTCTGGCGTTCGGCTTGTTGGTGGCGGCGATCTTTTTTCTGCAGCAGGGCGAAGACGTGCGGCCCTTCGCGGTGGCGGCGCGGCAAGCGCCCGGTTTACTTGGGCTGTTGACCGCGCCGCTGCTGCACGGCTCGTTCGAGCATTTGGCGGCGAACGCCGGCGCATTGCTGATGCTCGGCACCCTCGCCGGCACGGTGTATCCGCGGGCCACGGTCGCATCGCTGCCGTTGCTGTGGCTGGGCTCGGGTCTGGGCGCCTGGGGGCTCGGCGAGCCGGGCAGTTTCCATCTGGGCGCCAGCGGCGTGACCCACGGCCTGATGTTCCTGATCTTCGTGCTGGGCCTGCTGCGCCGCGACCGGCCGTCGATCGCCGCGGCGATGATCGCGTTCTTCCTGTACGGCGGCATGCTGCTGACGATCTTGCCGCAGGAGCCGGGCGTGTCCTGGCAATCGCACTTGGGCGGCGCGATCGGCGGCGTGCTCGCCGCGTATTGGCTGCAAAGTCGCGACCCGCTGCCGCCGCGCAAACGCTATAGCTGGGACGACGAAGACGAGACTTCGCCCGTTTTCGACGAATTGGAAATGCCCAAACCCGACGATGTGCCGGTGTTATGGCACCGTCCGGAGCCGTCGGCGGACGAGGAACGCGGGCGCGTGCTGCCCTTCCGTCGTCCCGGCGCTGCCGAAGATGGGGGTTCCCAAACGCGCCCGCCGGGCGACGCGGGTTAAGGGTTATCGTTTTTTTGCACGCTTCATAAGCGTTTTCCGCGTCGCTTGGAGCCTGTTCAAAATCTTCCAGCGGGGGTGTCGCCTCCATTCTCCCCGCAAGCGGTGCGTGTTCTTTTCCTTCTCCCCGCAAGCGGGAAACATGCCTTTTCCCTTCTCCCCGCAAGCGGGAAACATGCCTTTTCCCTTCTCCCCGCAAGCGGTGCGTGCTCTTTCCTTCTCCCCGCACGCGGGGAGAAGGTGGCGCAACGCGCCGGATGAGGGGCAGGCGTTCCGCTTGATTGGCGTGCTGCCAACCGGGCGCATCAAGCCGTACGAGAAAGGCGCCCCTTACGGCCCTTGGCCACCATCTCCCCGCACGGCGGGGAGAGGGATGAAGGAAGGTACCGGCGAAGGGCCGCCGATCCGCTCGGTAAATGCGCCCGGCGCATGCCTCTTCTGAGATTTTGAACGGGCTCTTGCGCGCTGCGCGCAAGCGGCCTCGTGCGGGTCGCGCTGGCCCCGAAGCGTGCTTTCGCGCACAATTCGCGCACTTATCCCCCACGCCCCGCATGCACGCCTACGTCTATAAGAGCCAGCGGAAGGCCGACACGTTCGTTTACCTCGCCGCGCGCGACGACTTCGCCTGCGTGCCGCCGGCGCTGCTCGCGCACCTGGGCGCTTTGCGCTTCGTCCTGGACGTGGCCCTGACCCCGGAACGCAAGCTGGCGCAGGCCGACCCGGCCGTGGTGCGCACGAATTTGGCGAGCCGCGGGTTTTACGTACAAATGCCGGCCACCGCACTCGATCCGATGACCGAGGATTGGGGCACCGATGGTTGATCCGTCGCGCATGGACGACGATCTCCTGTCGGGCAGCGCTGCGGGCGCCTCATCGGGCGGCGTCGCATCCGACTCGGCTGCGGACCTCGCCAAGGATGCCGGCGCGCCGACGCCGACGCTGAACACCGCCAGCCCCCGGGCGCGCGCTTGGCCCTGGTTTCTGGGCGGCGGCGCGATCGCCTTGTCGGCGGGGTTCGGGCCGGCGTTCGCGGCGTTCGCGGCCATGTTGGCGCAGCCGGTGCTGGCCTTGGGCGTACGCGCGTGGCACGGCGAGCGCGTGCAATGGAAACGCCTCGACGCGCGCGCGCTTCTCGAACTGACCTTGCTCTGGGCGGTGGCGTTCGCGGTCAGCGCGGCGTTGGTCGCATGGCCGCTGAGCGCGCTGTCGCAGAGCCGCAGCCTGGGGTCGGCTCTGGCCTTGAGCGCCGTCGTCGGCGGTTTGACGCTCGGTTTCTGGCGTTTATGGCCGCTGTGGCGTGGCATGGAACGCGAACCCGGACGGCTCGCCGCGCATTGGCCCGCGCTGGCCGACACCGACACCCGCGCCTGGATCGGTTTGGGCGCCGCGCTGCTGCTGATGACGCCGGTGTCGATGGCGCTGCTGCTGGCGTGGCCCGGTCTGATCGACGGCGCCGCGCGCTGGTGGTGGGCCGCCGCCTCCGCGGTGATCTGGCCGCTGGCGCATCTGGGCCTGCAGCGCTTGCCCGCCCCGGAGCGCTACAACGCCGATGCGCTGCTGGACGAAGCCTCGGCGGAATCGGCCGAGGACGCGGTGGTCGCGGCCGAGGACGAGGATTTCGACACCGCGCTGTACGACGCCGCCCGCAACGGCCGGGTCGAACGCGCCCTGGCGCTGCTCGATGCCGGCGCCGACCCGCACGCGCTGCCGCCGGCCGATGCGCGCGATCAACGCGATCTGGCGATGCTGGCCGCGGTGCTGCCCGATCTGCGCTTGCTGCGCGGCTTGATCGGCCGCGGCGTGGATCTCAACGCCGGTCACGGCGGCATGACCGCGCTGATCGCCGCCACCCGCGACAGTTGGCACGGCCGCCCGGATGCGGTGATGACCCTGCTGACCAACGGCGCCGACCCGCGCTTGGCCGATCACGACGGCAATACGCCGTTGCACCACGCCGCGCGCAGTTCCGACCCCGGCGTGGCCGCGCTGCTGCGCGATGCCGGCGCCGAAATCGATGTGCTCAACCGCGAGGGCGCGTCGCCGTTGGCGGTGGCCTGCATCGCCGGCAATTGGCGGCTCGCCCGGTTCTTGTTGGAACGCGGCGCCAAGCCCGAACCCGTCGGCGGCGTACCGACCCTGCACGCGGCGGCCGGCGGCGACGAAGACGACCCCGCGGGCGTGCAATTGCTGCTCAAACACAAGGCGAAAGCCGACGCGCGCGACCCGCGCGGGCGCAGCGCGCTGCACGAAGCGGCGTACGCCGGGCACGTCGAGATCGTCGGCATTCTGCTCGGCGCCGGCGCCGACGTACAGGCGCGCGATCACGACCAACGCACGCCGTTTCTCGAAGCCGCCCGCGGCGCGCAGATCGGCGCGGCGCGCACGCTGGCCGAGGCCCGCGCGGATGCGCAAGCGGTCGATGCCCACGGCCGTAATGCGCTGATGTTGGCCTGCCTCGCCGATGCGCCCTCGCCGGCCTTGATTCGCGGTTTGCTCGATCTGGGCGTCGATCCCGAACGCGCCGACGACGACGGCCGTCGCGCCGCGGACGTCGCAGCGGCCGCGGGCCGTTGGGCGCTGGTGGCGGCGATCGATCCGGCTTCGCAACTGCCGGCCAGCCTGCGCAACGACGACACCGTCGACGACGACGCCCCGCTGCCCGACCGGCCGCCGTTCGAACTGCTGCGCGAAGCCCTGGAGCGCGGCGATCCGGCCGCCGCCGCGCAATGGCGCGCCTTGGTGCCGAACGAAGCGCTGACGGCGCTGTTCGACGACAACGGCCACCCCGCCGGCGAGACGCGGATCGATTGGCTGCTGCGGCACGGCGCCGACCCCGACGCGCGCGAAGCGCAGGCCGATACCGTGCTGTTCGGCTGGCTGGCGCTGGGCCCGGCCGCGGCCGGCGCGGTCTCCGTCCTGCTGCGGCACGGCGTCTCGCCCGCCGGTGCCGGCGGTCTGGCGCGTTTCCTCGCCGCCTGCGCCGCCGCCGACCGCGCGGATCTCAGCCTGGAACGGCTGGCGCTGGATCTGTTGGACCGCGGCGCCGACCCGTTCGCGCCCTCGCGAAACGGCGACCCGCCGCTGCCGCTCGCGGTGCGCTTGGGCTGGAACCGTTTGATCGCCCGCCTGCTCGATATCGGCATCGCCCTGGACGCGCGCGACCAGCACGGCATGACCGCGCTGCATCTGGCCGCCGCGCTGCGCCGCGAGACGGTGCTGAAGCAATTGATCCTGCACGGCGCCTCGCCGGACGTACGCGCCGCCGATGGACAAACGCCGCTGGGCGTCGCGCTCGCCAGCGGCCGGCGCGATCTGGCCGATTGGCTGGACTGGCGGCAGTGGCCGCTGCCCAAACGTCCGCTGCGGGCGAGCGACTTGCCGCAGGCGGCGATGGTCGGCGACGCCGATGCGGTGCGCCGTTTGCTCGATCTGGGCTTGGCCATCGACACCACCGACGCGCAAGGCTGCAGCGCGCTGCTTCGCGCGGCCGGCGGCGGTCATCGCGCCGTGGTCGAACTGCTGCTGACGCGTGGCGCCGACCCGAAACTCGCCGCGCGCACCGGCGCCACGCCGCTGTCGGCGGCGGTGAGCATGCGTCAACTCGCCATCGTCGATCGCCTGCTCGGCGCGGGCGCGCTGCTGGAACAACGCCTGCCCGGCGACGTGACCGTGCTGATGCTGGCCGCCGCGCTGGGCCTGCCCGATGTCTGCGCGCGTTTGCTCGCCGCGGGCGCGAACATCAACGCCGCCGATGCCCAAGGCCTCACCCCGCTGCATTGCGCCGGCTTGTACGGCTTCACCTCGCGCGATCGTCCGCGTTTGTTGGCGCTGCTCGACGCGCTGCTGCTGGCCGGCGCCGATCCCGACGCCACCGCCGCGGGCGGCGTCACGCCGCTGCTGTTGTTGCTGGGCGCGCGCGCCGAACCCGGCACCGCCTGCGACGAAGACGTGGTACTGGCCGGTGCGCATCG
>JADZBF010000167.1 GCA_020852215.1 Lysobacter sp.
CCAAGGCCGGCCTTGCGGGTCGTCGGGCTGTCGATTCTAGCCGGTACGCAGGGCTTGCGCCGTGCGGCGGCGGATGGTGCCTGGGCCTAAGCGCACCGAGCCCGGCAGAGCGGAGCGCCGCTCCGCTAAATCTCTCCACCACACGTAGAGCGGAGCGCAGCTCCGCTGAATCTTTCCACCGCACGTAGAGCGGAGCGCAGCTCCGCTGCTTTTCCGCAAGGGCAGGTCAAATCGAGAGCAGCGGAGCTGCGCTCCGCTCTACAGAGGCGGCTCGTTCTCGTGATTGGGCTGAGAGTTCAGCGGAGCTGCGCTCCGCTCTACAAGAGCGATGCGTTCAAACGCCAAGGCCGAGCACCAAATCGTCGGCATCGACGCGATCGAGCCGGATTTTGTTGGCGAACAGCGAGAACGCCAGCATGCCTGCGAGCCCGTTCGCGCGCTGCATCCACGGCGGCACGTATTGCGGCGGCGCGATCGCGCCGGCATCGAACATCGGTTGCAGCGCGAACACGTCTTCCAACGCCAATTTGCCGGCGAACAATTGCCGCGCCACCGCGATCTTGCGATGACGCAGGCACCAGCGAAAGAAGGTGTGCACGCTGAGCAGGCCGCGCAGATACACGGTGTCTTTGGTGAACGCCGCGCCGCCGCCGAGCGGTGCGCCGCGGAACACGCGCTGCGTCGACGCGAAACTGTCCTCGGGCGTTTGTCCGGCGTCGAGAAAGAACCGAAACACCTGCACGAAATCCGCGCCGCCGATCGCCATGTCGATGGCGACGATGCGCAGGCTGATGCGCTTCATGCGCTCGATGTCCATCGAGCCGGAAATCAGCTCGGCGAAGGTCGCAAGCCCTTCCTGCGTCGCGGTCACGCGCGGCGCGCTGCGGGCCATTGAGGTCAAATACGGTTGCTCGCGGCCGTTGAGCCCGGTCAGCGTATGCACGAAGGCTTCATGCACCAACAATTGATGGCGATCGTATTCGCTGAAGCCGGTGCCGGTACGGATGCGGATGCGTGTGGGGCTGGCGGCGGCTTTCGCGATGAGCGCGGGGTCGAGCTCGACCTTGACCGTGTGACGAGTGAAGAACGCGTCGATATCGCGCTGCAATTCGTCGCGCACGGTTTGCGCCGACATCACCGCATCCGGTTCGATCGCGCGCAGTTCCTGATCCATATCGTCGGCCAAGCTCACGAAATGCTCCGCGGCTTCGAGATTCGTCGGACCGTCGCCCGGCAGCAATTCCACCGGACGGCCGTACAGCCGCGTGGAGTACGCGGTGAGGCGATGACTGCCCGCGGCATCGAGCAACCGCGTGGCGATGCGCCAGCTCTCGGCGGTGGCGACGACATAGCGACCGAGCGGATGGTCGTGATCGGCGGCCGCGACGATGCGTTCCAACTCGGCGCGCACTTCGTTGTAATCGCCGCGCGGGTACTCGATTTTCGGCAGATGGATGCGGCCGATTTTCCACGCCGCGAGAAAGGTTTCTTGCGCGCTCGCGGGCCAACTCAGCGTTTCGAGCAAGCGGATGCCGCGCACCGCGGCGACCATCCGCGTATCCAGCGCGGCGTGGTGGGCGATGTCGGCGGAGAGCGTCATCGCAGCGTCGTTGTGGGAGGGCCGGAAGGCCCGATGAAGACGTCGCGAAGAGGATTCATCGCCCGAATATCGATGATCGACTCGCGATCCGATCGAAGCGTTCGGGCCTTCCGGCCCTCCCACAAAAAGCCGGTTCTTGAGGGGCGCTCAACGCTTCCCATACTTATCGTCCAAGCGCTTGTTCAGCGCTTTGTTCTGCACGCGCGCGTCGGCTTTCTGCGCGAGTCGGGTCGCGAGCTGATTCGCCGCGCCGGCCACTTCGTCGCGGAGTTTGAAGTAATTCGCGACGCGGCCGGGATCGACGGTTTTCGCGTCCAACGCCGCGCGCACCGCGCAACCGGGTTCTTTGGCGTGGCGGCAATCGCGGAATTTGCATTGCGCGGCCAGCGCTTCGATATCGCCGAAACCGCCGTCGGCCAAATCCTCTTCGCCGGTGGGTTTGAGTTCGCGCATTCCGGGCGTGTCGATCAAACAGGCGCCGGACGGCAACGGCAGCAAGCTGCGATAGGTGGTGGTGTGTCGGCCGCGCGCGTCGCTTTCGCGCACTTCGCCGGTTTTCATGCGCTCTTCGCCCAACAAACTATTGGTGACCGTGGATTTGCCGGCACCGGAGGAACCGACCAGGACCGCGGTGCGGCCGGGCTGCAGCCAGCGGTCGAGAACCGCGACATCGGTAGGGTCTTTGGCGTTCAGCGCGCACACCGCGATGCCTTGCGCGGCCAGGCCGGAAAGCGATGCGATCGCGGCGGCCGCGTCGCTGCCGTCTTTGTCGGCTTTGGTCAGCACGACGACGGCCTCCGGCGCGTCGTCGCCGGCCGCGCCGCGAATGAGCAGCAGGTAGCGTTCGATCCTGCGCGGGTTGAAATCGGCGTCCAAGCCGCAGACCACGAACACCGTATCGACGTTCGCGGCGATGATTTGTTGGTGGTAATGCTCGCCGGCGGCGGCGCGTTTGATCGCGCTGCGGCGCGGCAGCAGCGCGACGATCTGCGCGGCCGCGCGCGTCGA
>JADZBF010000168.1 GCA_020852215.1 Lysobacter sp.
CAGCAGTTGTACGCCATCCCGGCCGCGGGCGGCGCGCCGAAGCAACTGACCGATCTGCCGTTGGACGTCGGCGCGTTCAAACTTTCGCCCGACGGTAAGCGCGTCGCGTTGGGATTGGAAACGTTCGTCGATTGCGCCGACCTCGCTTGCACCAAGAAGAAGCTCGACGCCACCGGCGCACGCAAGACCAGCGGCGTGCTGTACGACAAGATTTTCGTGCGGCATTGGGATACGTGGTCGGACGGTCGCCTCAATCGCTTGTTCGTGACGACATTGCCGCAGGGCAAAGCGAAAGCGACCAAAACCGCGACCCTGATCGGCGCCGATGTCATCGGCGATGTGCCGTCGAAACCGTTCGGCGATCTCAGCGAAATCGCATGGTCGCCCGACGGTGCGTCGTTGGCGCTCTCGGCGCGGTTGTCGGATCGTGCCGAACCCACTAGCACCAACTTCGATCTGTATCTCGTCGCCGCCGACGGCAGCGGTCGCGCGCAAAATCTCACCGCAGCGAATAAGGCCTGGGATACCGGCCCGGCGTTTTCCGCCGACGGCAAGACCCTGTACTACCGCGCGATGAAGCGGCCCGGTTTCGAGGCCGACCGTTTCGCGCTGATGGCGATGGACCTTGCCAGCGGCGCCACGCGCGAGATCGCCTCGAAATGGGACGCATCGGCCGACGGCATCACGCTGTCCGCCGACGGCGGCACCATCTACACCACCGCGCAGGAACTCGGTCGCCATCCGCTGTTCGCGGTGTCGGTGGCGAACGGCGAAGTCGCGTCGGTGGTGAAGGACGGTTCGGTGTCCGCGTTCGATCTGGTCGGCGATCGTCTGGCCTACGCGAACAACACGATCAAAACCGGCGACCAGTTGTTCGTCGCCGACGCCTCCGGCGCCAATCCGCGCGCGATCACACCCAGCGCGGGCGAGATGCTGAAGGACGTGAGCTTCGGCGATTACGAGCAATTCAATTTCCGGGGTTGGAACGACGAGACCGTGTACGGTTACGTGGTGAAGCCGTGGAATTACGAAGCCGGGAAGAAATATCCGGTGGCGTTCCTGATCCACGGCGGCCCGCAGGGTAGCTTCGGCGACGGATGGAGCTATCGCTGGAACCCGCAAACCTACGCGGGGCAGGGCTATGCGGTGGTGATGATCGATTTCCACGGCTCCACGGGTTATGGACAGAAATTCACCGACAGCATCAGCCAGCACTGGGGCGACCGCCCGCTCGAAGACCTGCGCAAAGGCTGGGCGGCGTCGCTGAAGCAGTACGACTTCCTCGACGGCGACCGCGCCTGCGCGCTCGGCGCCAGCTACGGCGGCTACATGGTCAATTGGATCGCCGGCAATTGGTTCGACAAGCAGGGCGAATCGCCGTGGAAATGCCTGGTCAGCCACAACGGCGTGTTCGACACGCGTTCGATGGGCCTGGTCACCGAAGAACTGTGGTTCACCGAATGGGATTTCGGCGGCACCGTGTACGACAAGCCGGAGAATTACGAGCGCTTCAATCCCTCGCGCCATATCGGCAAATGGAAAGTGCCGACGCTGATCGTCGGCAGCCAGAACGATTTCCGCGTGCCGCTCGATCAGAGCCTCTCGGCGTTCACGGCGCTGCAACGTCGCGGCATCGACTCGCAACTCCTGTATTTCCCCGACGAGAACCACTGGGTGCTCAAACCGCAGAACAGCGTGCTGTGGCACGACACCGTTCATGCGTGGATGAAGAAGCATCTGGGGCAATAGCGCCGCCTCGACGTACAACGATGCAACACGAGCGAGGCGCGATCCGCCTCGCTCGGTATAACAAGATCGCCAGCCCGCGCCGCATGCGCGCGGGCATGGCGCGACGCGCGATCGACGAACGTATGACGATCCCGCGCAGACCCCGACAGCCTGTCACGTCCCCAACGCGAGCGAGCAAACCCGATGGCCGCACCAGACACCGCCGAGACCTTCACCCCGCTGATCGCCAACGAAGCCGTCGTGCTCGGCATGCTGGCGACGATCCTCGGTTTCGTGTTCTGGACGTCTTCCAAGAGCACCGGAGTCTGGAGCAGGTTCTACGGCATCGTGCCGGCGCTGTTGTGGTGCTATTTCCTGCCTTCGTTGTTGAACTCGCTGCACATCATCAACGGCAAGACCTCGGCGTTGTATCCGATGGCGCGCGACTATCTGTTGCCCAGCGCGTTGGTCTTGCTGTGCGTCGCGATCGATTTCAAGGCGATCGTCCGTCTCGGCCCCAAGGCCGTGATCATGTTTCTCACCGGCACGGTCGGCGTGATGCTGGGCGCGGTGGTGTCGTTGCTGGCGATGCAGGTCCTTCACCCCGAAACCGTTGCCGGCGATACCTGGCGCGGCATGACCACCGTGGCGGGTTCATGGATCGGCGGCGGCGCCAATCAGGCGGCGATGAAGGAAGTCTACGAGGTCGACGCCACGTTGTTCGGTCAATTCGTCGCGGTCGATGTGCTGGTCGCGAACGTGTGGATGGCGGTGTTGCTGTTCCTCGCGGCGCGCAACGCGGCGTTCGACCGCTGGACCGGTGCCGATACCAGCGCGATCGAGGCGGTGAAACAACGGATCGAAAGCTACCAGGCCGAACACACGCGGAATCCGACCTTGACCGATTTGATGCTGATCGTCGCCCTCGGCATCGGCGCGACAGGGTTGGCGCATGCGATCACCGACCCCCTGGTCGATTGGATCAAGACATTGCCCGAGGCGTGGCGTCTGCGCGACTACAGCCTGACCGCGAAGTTCTTCTGGATCACCGTCCTCGCCACGACCTTCGGTCTTGCGCTGAGCTTCACCGGCGCGCGCAAGCTCGAAGGCGCCGGCGCGTCGAAAATCGGTTCGCTGATGCTCTACATTCTGGTGGCGACGATCGGCATGCAGATGGACCTCGGCGCCTTGCTCGACCGTCCTTGGCTGTTCGTCCTGGGCCTGATTTGGATGACGGTCCACGGCAGTTTGATGTTGATCGTCGCCAAGCTCATTCGCGCGCCGTTGTTTTTCATGGCCGTCGGTTCGCAGGCCAACGTCGGCGGCGCGGCGTCGGCGCCTGTCGTGGCCAACGCTTTTCATCCTTCGCTCGCGCCGGTCGGCGTGCTGCTCGCGGTGCTGGGTTATGCGCTGGGCACCTATTGCGCTTACCTGGTCGGCCTGGTGTTGATGCGTCTGGCGTGAAGCGCGGCGCGATTCGGAGCGTCGCGAGCGATGCCGAACGGGGCCGCTCGCGCAACCCGCTCTCGGCGCATCGTCGGCGCCCGCGCTCGAATCAGATCGCCGACTGAGCGCTGGAGGACGGCGCGCACAGCATGCGGATGTTCGACGGCATGGTGCCGCAGATGCGATGGAAACTGCGGCTCAGATGCGCGCAGTCGGAGAAGCCGGCGTTGTGTGCGGCTTCGGTGATGCTGTCGCCGTGTTCGAGCCGGTCGAACACGTACACCAGTCGTCGCCACAGCATGTAGTTACGCACCGGCAACCCGGTGTTGTCGCGGAATAGATTCGCGAAGCGGCTGGGCGACAGATGCACCATGCGCGCCAGGGTCGCGTAGTTCAAGGTCTTGAGCGGATCGGCTTCGATGATCCGGATCGCTTGGCAGATGCGCGCGTCGCTCGGTTCGATATCGAGCAGCCCCGGCAGCGTGTGTTCTTACCAACGATACGCGAGACTACGGATGCGCTCGCGATCGCAGTCCGGCGTGCGCAGCAGTTCGCGCAACGCGGCCATGATCTCGTCGTCGGGCGGTGTCGGTACTCCGCCGCGGCGTCGCCATTCGGCGTAGGCGACCGGATTGGTGTCGACGTAGAGATAGCCCAACACGCGATCGAACGAAGCGATGCGATGCGTTCGCTGCGGCGGAATGCAGGCGAAGGTGGTTTCGCAGCGTTCGATCGCGCCGTCGTCGCCTGCGATTTCCAATCCGAAGACGCCGTCGAGACCGACGGTCATCTGCAGCGCTTGATGCCCGTGCAGGCTGGAGACATGCTCTTGCGCGAAGGCGAGAGCGAGATTTCGATACACATGGATACGCAAGGTCATGACAGCGCCTCTTCCGTTCGGTCGTCGTGCGTTTCGACGCAGGCGGTGGGCGCACACCGCGCGTCGTTGCGCATTCGACCGGCTGCGCTTTCCGCGTACATGTGCCGGTGGTCATTCGGTGCCGGTATGCACCATGCCGATCAGCACCACGTCGGCTCGCGCCGCATCGATCTGGGCATCATCGACTTGAGCGGCATCGACTCGACAGGATCGACTTCGACAGCATCGGGCCGAGTCGACTCGCGCGCGAGAACGACAGCGTGCGCGCTCGCCTACCTCCGCGCGTTAGCGCAGAGCCGCAGGTCGAACAAACATCAGGATGCGCGACGACACTCGTTGGTCGCGTCCGAGAGACATCGTCCGTTTCGTTGCGTTCAGCGACTGCGCGATCGGCAGCAGCACGCTCAGCAGCAGCGCGACGCGCCGCGACCGTAGCGGGCGCGCATCCGTTCCCCGAAGAATGCTTCGCGGGTCATCGGCGTCGTTTCCGGGTGCGTGCGACGCATATGCGCGAGGTAGGTGTCGTAGTCGGGCACACCGACGATCAGTCGCGCAGTCTGCACGACCAGCGCCCATGCGGCGCGCAGGCGTTCAGCGAAGCGCATCGAACGCGACATAGGGCGTCTCCTGTGCAGTGGGTTGCGCGTTGCGGCGCGCGGCCATTGCGGCGCGAATCGCGAACAACAACATCAGCGCGACCACGCTCATGAACAGCACGCACAGCGCGGCGTCCAGTCGATTGTTGAACACGATGCGCGCCATATCGTCCAGCGTTTTCGCGGGCGCCAGCACCTCGCCCTTCGCCAGCGCCGTCGCGAATTTATCGGCGTTCGCCAGGAACCCGATCTTCGGGTCCGCGTGGAAAAGTTTCTGCCAGCCCGCGGTCATCGTGCAGATCAGCAGCCAAGCGGTGGGCAGCGCGGGAATCCACAGATATTTTTCGCGCTTCATCTTCACCATCACCACGCAGACGAAGATCATCGCCATACTCGCCAGCATTTGATTGGCGATGCCGAACAGCGGCCATAGCGTATTGATGCCACCCAGTTGGTCGATCACGCCCTGATACAGAAACCAGCCCCAACCGGCGACGGCCAAGCCCGTGCACACCACGTTCGCCGTCCAGCTTTCGGTGCGACGGAACGGCGCATACACCACGCCGATCACTTCCTGGATCATGAAGCGCGCGACGCGCGTACCGGCGTCGATCGTGGTCAGGATGAACAGCGCTTCGAACAAAATGGCGTAGTGGTACCAGAACGCCATCATCCTGCCGCCGCCGACCATGCCGTGCAGAATCTGCGCCATGCCCACCGCGAGCGTTGGTGCGCCGCCCGTGCGCGACAGCACCGAGGATTCGCCGATCTCCGCCGCCGAAGCGGTCAGCATCTCGGGGGTGATCACGAAACCCCAGCTCGAAATCGTCTGCGCCGCCGATTCCACTGTCGTGCCGATCGCCGCGGCCGGCGAATTCAGCGCGAAATACAGGCCCGGGTCGAGGACGCAAGCGGCGATCAAGGCCATGATCGCCACGAACGCCTCCATCAGCATGCCGCCGTAGCCGATCATGCGCGCATCGCGCTCGTTGCCCAGCATTTTCGGCGTGGTGCCGCTGCTGATCAGCGCGTGGAATCCCGAGACGGCGCCGCAGGCGATGGTGATGAACAGGAACGGGAACAATTGCCCCGCGAACACCGGCCCGCTGCCGTCGATAAAACGCGTCACCGCCGGCATGCGCAGATCCGGCATCGCGAACACGATGGCGACCGCCAGCAGCACCACCGTGCCGATCTTCAAGAACGTGCTGAGGTAATCGCGCGGCGCCAGCAACAACCACACCGGCAGCACTGCGGCCACGAAGCCATAAACGATCAGCATCCACGCCAGCGCCTTGCCGTCGAAGGTGAAGCGCGACGCCCACACCGCCGATTGCGAAACGCCTTGGCCCAGCCAGATCGACAGCAACAGCAACGCGAGGCCGATCACCGACACTTCCAGAATGCGCCCGGGCCGCAGCCAGCGCAGATACACGCCCATCAACAGCGCGATGGGAATGGTCATCGCCACCGTGAACGTGCCCCACGGGCTTTGCGCCAAGGCTTTCACCACGACCAAGCCCAGCACCGCCAGCAGGATCACCATGATTGCCAGAATGCCGATCATCGCCACCAAACCCGCGGCGTTGCCCAACTCGCTGCGGATCATGTCGCCGAGCGAGCGCCCGTCGCGCCGCGTGGACAGAAACAGCACCATGAAATCCTGCACCGCGCCCGACAGAATCACGCCGAACAGAATCCACAGCATGCTCGGCAGATAACCCATCTGCGCGGCGAGCACCGGCCCGACCAACGGCCCCGCGCCCGCGATCGCCGCGAAGTGATGCCCGTACAGCACGCGTCTGTCGGTGGGCACGTAATCCAGCCCGTCGTTGCGCCGCCACGCAGGCGTCGCCCGCGTCGGATCCAACCGCA
>JADZBF010000169.1 GCA_020852215.1 Lysobacter sp.
ACGCCGGTGCCGAACGCGCGATCGACGTAGTCGTCGGCGATGATCGGAATGCGGCGGTCGCACAGCGGCAGGATCACGGCTTTGCCGATCAGATGCGTGTAGCGCGCATCGTCGGGATGCACCATCACCGCGGTGTCGCCGAGCAGCGTTTCCGGGCGTGTGGTCGCCACGATCAAATGGTTGCGGGTTTCGCGCAGGGTTTCGTTGCCGTCGGCGTCGTATTCGACATGTTCGTAGGTTTCGCCGTCGGCCAGCGGGTAGGCGATCGACCATAGAAAGCCGTTCTCTTCCTCGCTCACCACTTCGAGGTCGGAGATTGCGGTCTTCAGCACCGGGTCCCAGTTCACCAGTCTCTGGCCGCGATAGATCAGGCCTTCCTCGTACAGCTTCACGAAGGCTTCGATCACCGCGTCGGAGGCCATCGCATCCATCGTGAACATGCTGCGCGTCCAATCGCCGGACGCGCCGAGGCGGCGCATCTGGCGTTCGATGGTGCCGCCGGATTGGTGCTTCCATTCCCAAACGCGATCGATGAACGCGTCGCGGCCCAGCGAATCGCGGGTTTCGCCGTTGCCGGCGATCTGCAGATTGCGCGACACCACCATTTCCGTCGCGATGCCGGCGTGATCGGTGCCCATCTGCCACAAGGTGCGGTAGCCGCGCATGCGGTGATAGCGAATCAGCGCATCCTGCAGCGTGTGCTGGAACGCATGACCCATGTGCAGCGTGCCGGTGACGTTCGGCGGCGGCAGCAGAATGGTGTACGCGGGGCCGTCGCCCTGCGGCGCGAAAACGCCGCTCGTTTCCCACTCGGCGTAGAGAAAGGATTCGAAATCTTTGGGTTCGTAGCCGGGGGCAAGGGTGGTCATGGTGTCGTATCGCTATCGAAGTCGGTGGCTGTTGATGGCTTCCCGCGCGGCCCCTCACCCTCGCGCTACGCGCTCTTCCCTCTCCCCGCGTGGCGGGGAGAGGGTGCCCGGAGGGCGGGTGAGGGGCCGCGCGAAGTGTCGGTTACATATCGTATTTCTTCAGTTCCAACCCGCGCGCTTGGTACTGCCTCCAGCGTTCGCGCAGCGGGCCGCGCGCGGATTCGTCGGCGGGCACGACTTCCAACACGCGCTCGAAACCGCCGTCGACCGGCGCGTCGCGCAGGTTGATGACCAGCGGCCGCAGCGCGATGTCGCTGTCGGGCGTCGCGATCAACACCGGCGCGAGTTCGTCCTCGTCGTCGGTGCCGGCGATTTGATGCGGAATGTACGCGTCCTCGTCGAACGCCCACAGCAATTCGTCCAGGGCTTCGGCCTGCGCCGCGTCGCGCGCCAGCACCAACGTCCACAGATTCGCGTCGTAGGCCTTGCGCGCGAGTTCGCAGACCAAACGCAGCGGTTCCTCGCGGAAACGCGGTTTCTGGATCAGGTAGAAGTCGGCGCGGGGCATGCGTCAGTGCGCTCGCTTATGACAGGCGGCGCGCACCACTGCGAGCACGCGCTCGGGATCGCAGCCGTAGATACCCGCGCCCCAGGCGGCGTTCTGTTCCACGCAGGCCCAGCGACCATCCGTGAGCGTGCCCACATCCAGCACCGTGGCTTGCGGGAACGCTACCCGCGGATCGGCCAAAAGAGTCGACACGAAGGCGATCATCTCGCGTTGCTCTTCCGGCGTGGATTCGAATCCCGACTCTCGCTGCAGTTCGCCTCGGCGCGACTACACCGAGAAGGTCTGCAGCGTGCGGTCGAGGATGAAACACCGGTATTCCGAATCCCAATCGACGAGATCGGAGACCAACACCGGCATGCCATCGTCGTAGCCTTCCGGCAATTCCGCTCCGGTGTAGGCTTGCGCGGGAAACGTCTTGTCGCTCGGCGGCTTGACGAACATTGGGCGATCGAGCGAGCGCGCTTCGCCGAGCGTGGTCAGGCGAATCGTTCGCGATGTGTACTCTTGCGGTAATTCGACCAACCAATCGTCGGGCGGCGACATCAGATCCAGATCGAGTTGTTCCGCGAATTCCGGCGCGAACAGCGCTTCGGCGTACAGCACCGGATCTTCGAGCGTGCGCAGATGTTCGGGAATGCGCCAACTGCCGAGCCGTTCCGTGCGCCATCCCAAACGCGCAGCCGCTTTCCACAGCGTCTGCGTGTCTTCGGTCTGGCGCGGCGTGAGGATCAGCGTCGGCATACGTCCGTCGGCTTCGCTTACAGCGCTCGTTCCATCAACCACTGCGACAGCAAGCCGACCGGGCGGCCGGAGGCCATGCCCAGTTTGCCTTCGTCGTAGGCCACGCCGGCGATGTCCAGGTGCGCCCAGCGTTGGCCTTCGGCGAAGCGGGCGAGGAAGCAGCCGGCGGTGATCGCGCCGGCGTTGCGGCCGCCGATGTTGTAGATGTCGGCGAAGGTGGAGTTCAACTGCGTTTGGTATTCGTCCCACAGCGGCAGGCGCCAGGCGCGGTCGAACACGGTTTCGCCGGCTTGCTGCAGTTCGTTCGCCAGGTCGTCGTGTTTGCTCATCAGGCCGGAGGCGAATTTGCCGAGCGCGACGACGCAGGCGCCGGTGAGCGTGGCCACATCGACGAGCGCCGCGGGCTCGAAGCGCTGCGCGTAGGTCAGCGCATCGCACAGGATCAGCCGGCCTTCGGCATCGGTGTTGCCGACTTCGATGGTTTTGCCCGACATGCTGGTGATCACGTCGCTGGGGCGGTAGCTGTCGGCGTCGGGCATGTTTTCCACCGCGGGCACCACGGCGATCACGTTGATCGGCAAGGTCATGCCGACGGCGGCGACGAACGCGCCCAGCACGGTGGCCGCGCCGCACATGTCGTACTTCATTTCCTCGACGCCGCCCTGGGTTTTCAGGTTGATGCCGCCGGTATCGAAGGTGATGCCCTTGCCGACCAGCACGTAGGGTTTTTCCGCGGCATCGGCGGCGCCGTGCCATTTCAGCACGATGAGTTTCGGCGGATTGGCCGAGCCGCGCGCGACCGCCAGCAGCGAGCCCATGCCGAGCGCCTGCATCTCGTCGCGTTCCAGCACTTCGCACGAGGCTTGATCGAACTTCGAGGCGAACAATTTGGATTGCTCGGCCAGATAGGTCGGGTTGCAGATATTCGGCGGCAGATTGCCCAGTTCGCGCGCGAACGCCACGCCGGTGGCGACGGCTTTGCCTTGGCTCAGGGCGACCGCGTCGTCGCCCGCGATCGAAACGCGCACCAGTTTGCTCTCGCCCTTGGTCTTGTTCCGCTCGCCCAGCGTGGCGGAGTAGCGATACAAGGCATGGCCGCTGCCGATCACCGCTTGGCGGATGGCCCAGGCGGCGTCGCGGCCCTGCACGGGCACATCGGCGAAGGCCAGCGTCGCGTGGGCGACGGCGCCGTCTTTCAGCGCGCGGATCGCGTCGCCGACGACTTTGATGTACTGCGGCGGGCCGAATTTGGCGGCTTCGCCCAGGCCCACGGCCAGCACCCGCGGGACGGCCACGCCGGGCAGATCCAGCAGCAGGGCGGTCTTGCCCAGCTTGCCCGAGATGTCGCCGCGCTCCGCCAACGCCGTCAAGCGGCCGCCGCTGGCCGCATCGATCGCTTGACCGGCGGGGCTGAGCGTCTTGTCGGCGAACACGCCGACGACCAAGCAGTCGGTCTGGGCGGAGGCGGGGGCGCCGAAGGCGGCGGTATCGAGATCGAATTCGAGAGACATCGTGCGTTGATCCGTCGGGTCGTGGTCGTCAGAAGAGGGGAAGCAGCGGGGTAGCGGTCGAAATGAGGGGGGCGGGCGGCGTGCGCGGCGGGCGACTTACTGTCGCGACCGCGCGGGCGAAGGCGAGGGTCAAGACATGGCGAGCCGGGGTCGAAACCGCCGCGCGATCCCTGCGATCGCCGAAGCGAGCGTTCGCCGTGAGTGTGTCGAGCGGGTTCAGGCTTCAGGCTTCATTCCGTACAATCGCCTCCCAGTCTGCCTCCAAACCTGACCCGGGCCGCTTCCGCGAGACTCCGACATCGGCCTGAAGCCTTGCCGGCGATATCGAGGCCGCAGCCCGGAAGCGGTGCGGAAGCGCGTTAGTTTAACAGCCCCGGACGGTGGCCCCAGGCATCGATTCTGGATCGCAGCCTCGTCGCAGTCCGGTCCCGGCCCCGGGTCGAACCCTCTCGCGAGGGTGGGTCTTGCGGGGTAGGCCGTACTTCGCT
>JADZBF010000170.1 GCA_020852215.1 Lysobacter sp.
GCGCTGACGTTCTACCAAGCATTGACTGGGGTCATGGAAACCAACGTCAATGCCCTCTGGCACCACCGCCTCTCCCTCTACGGCCCGCCCTGCGCCCACTGCGGCAAGCCCCTGCGCACGCCTCGGGCGAAGCTGTGCGCGGCGTGCGGACATCTCCGCGAAGCGGCGGCTTCGGACTGACGCGCCACCCGCGGTCTCGACACGCGCCCGTCGCCTTCGGGATGCGACAATGCCGCCATGAGCGACGAATCCCTTCCCGGCTACACCCCGCCCCCCGAAGCCGCTGTCCCCGATCTTTGCGATCTTCTGATCGAAGCCCGCTATGTGCTGCCGATCGCGCCGCATGGCGCGGTGCTGGAACAGCACGCGGTCGCCGTGCGCGGCGGCGCGATCGTCGCCGTGCTGCCCATCGCCGAGGCGCGCGCGCGGTTCGAGGCGAAGGAAACGATCTCGCGGCCCGAGGGCGCGTTGATGCCGGGCCTGGTCAATGCCCACACCCACAACCCGATGACGCTGATGCGCGGCGTCGCCGACGATATGCCGCTGATGCGCTGGCTGCACGAACATGTTTGGCCGATCGAAGGCGCCATCATGGGGCCGGAGTACGTCGCCGACGGCATCGCCTTCGCCATCGCCGAAATGCTGCGCGGCGGTACGACGTGCTGCAACGAAAACTATTTCTTCCCCGACGTGCAGGCCGCGACTTACAAGCGCTACGGTTTCCGCGCGCGCGTCGGCTTGCCGGTGATCGACTTCCCCACGGCCTGGGCGAAAAGCGACGACGAATATTTCGACCGCGCCTGCGAGGTCTACGACCAGTGGCGGCACGACGCGCTGATCGCGACCGCCTTCGCGCCGCATGCGCCGTACACCGTGTCCGATGCGAATTTCGAACGCATCCGCATGCTGTCCGATCAGCTCGACGTTCCGGTGCATCTGCACACGCACGAAACCGCGCAGGAAGTGGTCGAATCACAGAAGAAATACGGCCAGCGCCCGATCGCGCGACTGGATCGATTGGGTTTGATCAACGATCGCCTGATCGCGGTGCATATGACCCAACTCACCGACGGCGAAATCGCGCTCTGCGCCGAACGCGGCGTGAGCGTGGCGCATTGTCCCGAATCCAATCTGAAATTGGCCTCGGGTTTTTGCCCGATCGGCAAATTGCAGAAGGCCGGCGTGAATGTGGCCATCGGCACCGACGGCGCCGCCAGCAACAACGACCTCGATATGTTCGGCGAGATGCGCACCGCCGCCTTGCTCGCGAAAGCCGTGGCCGAAGATGCCGCCGCGTTCGACGCGCATAGCGCGCTGCGCGCGGCCACGCTGGGCGGCGCGAAAGCGATGGGGTTCGATCATCTCGTCGGCAGTCTGGAGCCGGGCAAGCAGGCGGACATCGTGTGCGTCGATCTCTCGGCGCTGGAAACGCAGCCGTTGCATCACGTCGCTTCGCAACTGGTGTACGCCACAGGGCGGCATCAAGTCAGCGACGTGTGGATCGCCGGCAAACCGAAACTGCGCGAACGCATGCTCGTCGATATGGACATCGACGCGCTGATCGCGAATGCCCGGCAATGGCGGGAACGGATCGGCGCGGTGGCGGTAGGCGATTAATCACCTGTCATCCCGAGCGCAGCGAGGGACCTGTTTTATTTTCTGTTATGAGAGAAGCTAAAAACAGGTCCCTCGCTGCGCTCGGGATGACAGCAGAAAGCTAACGAGCGACCACGAAAACTTCGGGTACAGTCATGCAAACAGCAGAAACGAAACACGACAACTTCAGCCAACCCGAACTCGACAAGTTCAACGCGTTGGCCAACCGTTGGTGGGATCCCGAAGGCCCGCAAAAACCGCTGCATGCGCTGAATCCGGCACGGCTGGGCTACGTGCGCGAGCGTACGACGCTGCGCGGCGCGCGCGTGCTCGACGTGGGTTGCGGCGGCGGCTTGTTGAGCGAGGCACTGGCGCGCGAGGGCGCGCACGTGACCGCGATCGATCTGGCGCCGGATTTGATCAAAATCGCCAAACTGCATCGGCTCGAATCCGGCGTGGAGGTGGATTACCGCCTGTGCGCGGTCGAAACCTTGGCCGCCGACGAGCCGGCCGCATTCGACGCGATCGTGTGCATGGAAATGCTCGAACACGTGCCCGATCCCGCCTCGGTGATCGCCGCGTGCGCCGCGCTGCTCAAACCGAGCGGCCGTTTGTTCCTGTCCACGCTCAATCGCACGCCGGCGGCGTTCGCGTTGGCGATCGTCGGCGCCGAGTACGTCGCGCGGTTGCTGCCCAAAGGCACGCACCAGTACCGCGACTTCATCAAACCCTCGGAACTGGCCGGCGCGTTGCGCGCGGCGGACCTGTCGCTGGAGGACGTGAGCGGGCTGGTCTACGACCCGTTGCGCCATCGCGCCTACGTCGGCGGACGTACCGACGTCAACTACTTGGCCTGCGCCGTCAAACCGGTATTCTGATCCGACGTTGAAATCGTAATCGCCCTCACGGTATGCGGGGTCGCGTACGTTATCCTTTCGCCGACACGGATCGCCCCCTTTCCCCATGCCGACACGCAAATACCCCCGCGCCGTTCTGTTCGATCTCGACGGCACTCTGGTCGACAGCGCGCCCGATATGGTCGCGGCGATGAATCTGATGCTGCGCGAATGCGGGCGCGAGCCGATGACGCTCGACGCGCTGCGTCCGCACGTCTCCAAAGGCTCGCGCGCGATGCTGGCGACCGCGTTCCCCGAACTCGATCGCGCCGACCGCGAAGCGATGGTGGACGATTTCCTCGATACCTACGAACGCGTGCTCGGTCAGGAATGCGCGCCGTTCGACGGCATCGAAACCATGCTGGCCGAGATCGAAGCCGAAGGCGGGCGTTGGGGCATCGTCACCAACAAACCGATGTATCTGGCCGAAGAACTCATCCCGATGCTCGGTTGGGAAGAACGCTGCGGCGTGTTGCTCGGCGGCGACAGTCTGGCCGAACGCAAACCGCATCCGCTGCCGCTGCTGCACGCGGCGAAAGAACTCGGCCTGGAACCGCGCGACTGCGTGTACGTCGGCGACGACGAACGCGACATCGTCGCCGCGCGCGCCGCCGGTATGCCGTCGATCGTGGCGCTGTGGGGCTATCGTTTGCCGAACGAATCGCCGGAGGCGTGGGGCGGCGATGTGATGGTGGAACGCCCGCAGGATTTGCTCGACCCCGCGCTGTGGGCGCGCCTGATGCCGCTCGAAGCCTGAGCGGCGGTCGTTCTCGACCATGCAGAACACCGCGGCCGACACCGAATTTCTCGACAAGTGGCGCGCGCGCTGGCCGGAATGGCGCATCGCGCTGACTTTCGTCGAGCCGGCGCGGCGCGCGGACGCCGAAGCCTGGTTCGCACTGTTGCAGGAATTCGTCGATGCCGCCTGGAGCGAAGGCGATCCCGCGCCGGGCATCGCCAAACTCGGTTGGTGGGAAGAGGAACTGCGCGGTTGGTCGCGCGGCGCGCGGCGGCATCCGCTCGGCGCGGCGCTGCAGAAAACGCCCGCGCCATGGGCTTCGCTCGCGGATGCGCTCGCCGCGTTGCCGATGGCGCGTGAAGCCGTGCTCGCCGCCGCCCGCGCGCCCGGCCCACAACCGCTGCGCGTCTCGGCCGATGTCCTGCAGTCCTGCGCGGAGACGATGGAGGCCGTGGAGCGTGCGTTGTTCGGCGCGACGCCTTCCGTGCGTGCGCCCGCGAGCGCCGAGGGCCGCGCATCCGCCGGCATCGCATCGATCGGGATGCATGCGGCGCAAGCGAGCGTCGCGCATACGCGTTCCGCGCGCGACGGTATCGATGATCGCGAGACAGCGACATCGGCCGAATTCGCGCGCGTGCTGGTCGCGGCCTGGCCGACGCCCGCATCCACGCGCCCGCGGCGTATTCACGATGCCTTGGTGCTGTCGCGGCTGCGTCTGCTGGCGGCCGGCCGTCGCCCCTCGCCGACCTCGCCGCTCGCGCCCTGGTCGGCGCTGTGGACGAGTTGGCGCGCGGCCCGCGGCTGAAGAAAAGCATCCGTCGCGCGCTGCGCCGCGCGAAACAGCGTTCTATCGCGACGACCCTCCGCTTCGGCGTGGTTCGGCGACGGCCCGCTACAATGCCCGCCCGTTTCCCGCCCTGCGCCATCAACCGCCGTGACGCCTTCCGACCGCCCGCAATCCCTGCCCGATGTCGCCGACGATGCGGCTCGCGCCGCGCGCCCGCTCGACTGGGTGGGCATGCGCGAGATCGCGCTACCGCTGCGTCTGGATCTCGATGACGGCGGTGCGATCCAGGTGCCGGCCTCGGTCGATGTCTTCGTCGATCTGCAGCGCGCGGACGCACGCGGCATTCATATGTCGCGGCTGTACGGGCAGATTCAGAGCGATC
The DNA here is from genome assembly GCA_020852215.1 of Lysobacter sp. Classification (GTDB taxonomy): domain Bacteria; phylum Pseudomonadota; class Gammaproteobacteria; order Xanthomonadales; family Xanthomonadaceae; genus Lysobacter_I. The sequence continues at coordinate 4,401 of JADZBF010000170.1, forward strand.
TGGCGCAAGAGACGTTGACACCCGGTCGGCTGCGCCTGCTCGTACTGCGTTGCGCCGCGTCGCAGGGCGACCTGTCCTCGTCCGCGCGCGTCGCGTTGCGCTACGAGCATCTGATCGAACGCGCCGCGCTCGCCAGCGGGTTGCGCGGCTGGAAGCGCTATCCGATCGAAATCGAGGCTTCAGTCGAACGCGGCCATCACCTCATGCGCCTGGGATTCGCGGTCGAATACTCCAGCACCTGTCCGGCGTCCGCCGCATTGTCGCGACAAGCGAACGCGGAGCGTTTCGCCGAGGATTTCTCCGCCGCGCATCCGTTGTCCACGCAAGTCGTGCGCGATTGGCTGGCGTCGGAACGCGGTCTCGCGGCGACCCCGCACGCGCAACGCAGCCGCGCGAAGGTGACGCTCGAACTGCAGTTCTCGTTCGAATCCTGGGGCGTGACCGAATGGATCGATCGCGCCGAGGCCGCGCTCGGCACGCCGGTGCAGACCGCGGTCAAGCGCGAAGACGAACAAGCCTTCGCCCGCCTCAACGCCGAGCATCTGATGTTCTGCGAAGACGCTGCGCGCCGCCTTGCCTCCGCGTTCGCCGACGACCCGCGCGTGCGGCGCTTCGACATCGAAGTCGCGCATTTCGAGAGCCTGCACCCGCACGATGCGGTGGCGATGGTGAGCGGGAAGGGTGGCGCGGACGGCTGAACATTCCACCGACGGCGTCGGGGATATGGTTGCCTGTCTCGTTATCTTCGATTGCGACCACGAGCGTTAAGCCAAAACGGCCCGATCCCAGGATCGGGCCGTTTCTTCGGGCGGGCGTCTCGCGACACTCGTCTATTGACGCATTGCCCTCAGTGCATCGATGTCAGCGGATGCGGATCGTCGTGACGTATTGCGTCGGCATCGGGCAATGGAAGCCTGGAGTGACGACGTAAAAATTGAAGTTCGGCGGGAATCCGCCGTAGAAACACTGCACCGTGTAGGGAGCGCCGAGGGAAATATAACTGGCGTAGACGGTGTAATAACCGGGCGCCAGTCGGTTGGTGTCGTACGGGTTTTGATCGTGATGGATGACGCAGTTGCTTTTTCCCGCGTTGGTCATCTGATAGTCGACCCGTTGCCCATACTGATCGTAGAAACCGAAGAAGGCCGCCGTGCCGGGCGCCACGATGCCGGAAAGATAGAGCGTCGAGCCTCGCGCCAAGTCGTTCGTGAACGCCACGAACGGATGCGGAAACTGATTGCAGGTGCTGTAGCTGTTGGGATTGTAAAGCGGGATAGGCAACCCCTGCCCCGGCACAGGGGGCAACATGAACGGTGGCGAGAACGGCGGTGGCGGTGGCGGATAGCCGCCGCCTCCACCCCCGCCGCCCGGGTCTCCACCGCCCCCGCCGCCGCCGGGATCACCGCCGCATTCGTCGAGCAATTGCGGCGAGAACACGCCGCTGGCGTAAACGGGTTGTTCGGGGCAGGGCAGATTGAGTGGGTTGGCGAATGAATCGTCGGCCCGTAAGTCTTTGCTTTCGGCTTGGAACGCGGTCAGCGCGATGCCGGTCGCGATGACAATCGCTGTGAAGTTACGCATTTCGATTACTCCTTCAATCGAATGGATGGGAACCACCGCTGTCGTGCCTGACAGCTTGCTGGCGATGCGACGACAGCGACCGCAACGTACCACGCTGCAGTCGCAAATGGCGGGCTGTTCACGTTCATGATGATGAATGCGCTCAAAAACCGAATCGGCGATGTGCGCCGAGCCACCTCGCGCGAGCGGCGCGCTCTTTATTTGCCGAGTTCCAACACCAACAGCGGATCCACGCGCACGCCGTTGCAGTGCATGCCCCAGTGCAGATGCGGGCCGGTGGCGCGACCGGTGGCGCCGACGGCGGCGATGATCTGCCCTTGTTCGACGCGATCGCCGACTTTCACGTCGACGCGCGAAAGATGCAGGAAATTCGAGCTGACGCCGGCGCCGTGATCGATCAACACGGTGCCGCCGGTGAGATACAGATCCTTCGCGGCGAAGATCACGATGCCGCCCGCAGGCGATTTCACCGCGGTACCGTTCGGCGCGGCGATGTCCATGCCGCCGTGCGGCGATTTCGGCGTGCCGTCGTAAATGCGCTGATTGCCGAAACGCCCGCTGATGCGGCCCTGCACCGGCCAAACGAAACGCTGCGCGAAATCTTCGCGCGCATCGTCGCGCTTGCGCGACGCGACGATCAGCGCTTGCTCGCGCGCGATGCGCTGCGCGATGTCCGGCGGCGGATTCACGGTTTTCGGCGGCGCGCCGTTGACGCGTTCGATCGGCCAGTCGCGCGGCCTCACTTCGATGCGATGCGGCAGGATGGTCGTGCCCGGTTGTTTGATGTTGACGACCAGCGGGCCTTTTTCGTCGCGATCCACGCCGAACACGAACAGACCGTTCGGCGAGACCCGCAGCATGCGTCCGCCGAATTCGACGGTCGCGGCTTGATGCGTGCGACCGATCACCAGCGCGCCCTGTTGCACCGATTTCGGCAGAACGGTGCCGCGGACCGGCGCGACATCGCCGCCGATCATGCGTTTCGTCGGTGCGGTCGGGTCGGTCGATGTCGGCGATGCGGGCGTCGCAGCGATTTTTTGCGGCGTGCCGGCGGCTTGCGAACGCGCGCTGGATAAGGGCGAGAGCGATGCCAGCGTCGCGATCACGATAAGACACCACGACGATGCGCGGCGACACGAGAAATTCATCGAGCGAACTCCAGTCGCAGGCCGCGCGCCGGGCCGAGCAAGCGCTCGCCGTCCCAAACGCGGTGGCCGTTGACCCAGGTGGATGCGATGCGTGAATGGAAGGTCGTACCTTCGAACGGCGACCAGCCGCATTTGGACAGCACGTCCTCGCGACGCACGGTGTAAGGCCGCTCTTCGATCAAGACCAGGTCGGCGAAATAACCTTCGCGCAGAAAGCCGCGATCCTTCACGTCGAACAACTGCGCCGGCGCGTGCGCGAATTTCTGCACGACTTGCGCAACCGTCAGCGCGCCTTCGTGTACGCATTCCAAGGCTGCCATCAGCGCGAATTGCACCAACGGCAAACCGCTGGGCGCGCGCAGGTATGGCTGCTGCTTTTCTTCCAGCGTATGCGGCGCATGGTCGGTGGCGAGCACGTCGATCGTGTCCTCGGCCAGCGCGCGCACCAGCGCCTCGCGGTCGCCCGGGTCTTTGATCGCCGGGTTGCATTTGATGAAATTGCCGCGCGTCGCGTAGTCGCGGCGGTCGAAGCGCAGAAAATGCACGCAGGTTTCCGCGGTGATGCGTTTGCGGCTGCCGTCGGCGCGCATCAGCGGGCCGCGTTCGAACAAGGCCAGTTCGTCGGCGGTGCTGATATGCAGCACATGCAGGCGCGCATCGTGCCGGCGCGCGAGTTCGATCGCGAGCCGGGTCGATTTGATGCAAGCCGCGCGCGAGCGAATCTCGCCGTGGAATTCGACCGGAATCGCATCGCCGTATCGTTCGCGGTACTTCGCCAGCTCCGCGTCGATCATGGGCGTGTCTTCGCAGTGCGTGATGATCGGCGTCGGCGCGTCGCGGAACACCGCGTCGAGAATCGCCGGGTCGTCCACCAGCATATTGCCGGTGGAGGCGCCCATGAAAATCTTCACGCCGGGCGTGGTCAGCGGATCGATCGCGCGGATGTCGTCGATATTGCCGGTGCTGGTGCCCATGTAGAAGCCGTAATTGCCCCAGGCGCGACCGGCGGCGCGGCGGTATTTATCGTCCAGCGCCGAGCGGTCGAGCGTCGGTGGGCTGGTGTTGGGCATATCCATGAAACTGGTGATGCCGCCGGCCACGGCCGCGGCCGATTCGCTGGCGATATCGCCCTTGTGCGTGAGCCCGGGTTCGCGGAAATGCACTTGGTCGTCGATCATGCCGGGCAGCAATCGCCGACCGGCGGCGTCGAAGACCGTTTCGTCCGCGCGCGCCGCGAGCCCCGGCGCGATCTGCGCGATGCGCCCGTCGGCGCCGATGCGCACGTCCGCATCGAACTCGCGGCCCTCGTCGACGAGACGAGCGTTGACGATGAGCGTCGCAGCGGCGGGCGCGGGGGAAGCAGAATCGGTCATGAGAGCGGTTTCAATGGTGGCGACAGTCTGAGTCGCAATCGGAATCGGAATCGGAATCGGAATCGGAATGGTGGCCGGCCTCGGAGCCGGGGCCGGGTTTTGCGTTCGTGCTCGACTCGGCGCCGGGGCGTTCCGGCACGGGGTCGTGACCGCCGGGGTGAAACGGCTGGCAGCGACCGATGCGCCGGGCCGCCATCCAACTGCCTTTGAGCGCTCCGTAGCGCTCGACGGCGGTCATCGCATATTCCGAACACGTCGGAACGAAGCGACAGCGCTGTCCTAATAATGGACTCAGCCAACGTTTATAAAAGCGCAGTGCGGCGATCAGCAGTCGGTCGATCAAGCGGTTAGCGTCGAGGTCGGTGCGGCGACGGCAAGCGTCGGGAAAGCGGGGACGAGGCGGCGAGGGGTCCATCGCCGTAAGGAAGCGCAGCGTGGTCCCGATACGGTTGCCGCTGCAGTGTTCGCAGGGTATAACAGCCCGCTTTCCCGCCTCAAGGGAACATTACGAAGGATTTTCGGACGTGGCAGCAAAGAAACCCGTAGCGAAGGCCGCCAAGGCCGCACACAAAGCCCCCGCCAAACCCGCCGCTAAGCCCGCGAGCAAAGCGTCCAGCGCCTCCGCCAAGCCTGCCGCGAAGAAACCGGCGGCCAAGCCCGTCGCCAAGAAACCGGCGGCGCCTGCGAAGCCCGCGCCGAAACCGGCTGCGAAGCCGGCCGCCAAGGCCGCCGCGAAGCCCGCGCCCAAGCCCGCCGCGGAACCGGCGGCCAAGCCGGCGGCGAAACCCGCCCCCGCGAAGCAGGCTGCTCCCGCCGCTCCGGCGAAGGTAGCGCCGAAACCCGCGCCCGCTCCGGCCAAACCTGCCGCCGCCGCAAAGCCGGCCCCCCCGCCCGCCGCGAAACCGACGGCGCCCGCGCCCAAACCCGCCGCCGCGAAGGCAGAACCCGCGAAAGCGACGCCTGCCAAAGCCGAACCTGCCAAGACAGAGACCGCGAAAGCCGCTCCGGCGCCGAAGCCCGCTGTCGCCAAGCCCGCCGCCGCCAAGCCCGCCGCCGC
>JADZBF010000171.1 GCA_020852215.1 Lysobacter sp.
CCACAATCGCGCACGCTCTGCGTCACCGGCACCAAAGGCAAAAGCACCACCACCGCCTTGCTGGCGCATCTGCTGCGCGCGGGCGGTCATCGCACCGCGCTGTGCGGCAATATCGGGTTGCCGCTGTTGGAACTGCTCGATGTCGATGCGGCGCAGGCGCCGGAATTTTGGGCGATCGAATTGTCCAGCTATCAAACCCGCGATGTGGCGGTTTCCGGCGCGCGACCGGACATCGCCATCGTCACGAACGTGTTCCCGGATCATTTGGATTGGCACGGCGGCGAAGCGCGCTACGTCGAAGACAAACTCGCGTTGTTGACGCAGGCCAAGCCGCGGATCGCCATTCTCAATCGAGCCGATCCCACGCTGGCGGCATTGGAACTGTTGGATTCTCGAATCGTCTGGTACGGCCATGCGGACGGTTGGCATCTGCGCGAAGACACGATCTTTCGCGGCGATACGCCGGTGTTCGACACCGCCGACGTGCCGCTGCCCGGACGCCATAACCGCGGCAATCTGTGCGCGGCGCTGGCGGCGATCGAAGCGCTGGGGCTGGACGCCACGGTTTTCGCGCCGCATGCCGCGACCTTCCGGCCACTGCCGCATCGCTTGCAGACCCTCGGCGAACGCGACGGCGCGCTGTACGTGAACGACTCGATCAGCACCACGCCGCACGCCACGCTGGCGGCCTTGGATTGCTTCCGAGACCGCCGCGTGGCCCTGCTGGTCGGCGGTCACGACCGCGGCGTCGATTGGTCCGGTTTCGCCGAGGCGATGCGGGGACGCGCGCTGGCCGCGATCGCGACCATGGGCCAGAACGGCCCGCGCATTCATGCGCTGTTGGCGCCGTTGGCCGAGGAAGGGCGCTTCGTGCTGACCGCGGCCTCGGATTTGGCCGAAGCCATGGCCCAGGCGCGGGCCGCCCTCGGGGCCGATGGCGGGGTGGTGGTGCTGTCGCCGGGCGCGCCGAGCTTCGGTGCGTATCGCGATTACACCGAGCGCGGCCGTCATTTCGCAGCCCTGGCCGGCTTCGACCCGCAGGCCATCGCCGCGATTCCGGGGCTCGGAATCGGCTGAGCGGCCCGGCTGGGCGGACGAGCGGAATACTCCGGGTGCCGCGAAGAGGGGGCAATCGTCTTCGTTTCCGGGTAGTCTTATCGGCCCAGTTTTCGAATACGGAGTTCGATCATGCGTTCGCTGCGAACGATCGGCGTCCTCGCGCTGCTGTGCGCATCCTTCTTCTGTTCGGCTTCGGCCTTCGCCGCGATGCAGGCCAAGCCGGTCGAATGGAAACAATGCAAACAGCGTTTTCGCGTTTTCATCGTCTACAACGACGCCACGTAGACCAAGCGCCCCGTTTTGTTGATGGTGCCGGATTGGAAAGGCGTGACCCCGTCGTCGGTGGAGAAGGCCAAGCAAGTGGCCGCTGCCGGTTATGTCGTGCTCGTCGCCGATGTCTTCGGCAAGGGCGTGCGTCCGAAGGACGACAAGGCCGCCCGCGCGCTGGTGACCAAGCTCTATCAGGATTTGCCCGGTCTGCGCGCGCGCGCATCGGCGGCGCTGGATTTCCTGCGCAGCCAAGCCTCCAGCACGCCGATCGATCCGGCGCGCATCGGCGCGTTCGGCTACTGCTTCGGCGGCAAGACCGTGCTCGAACTCGCGCGCAGCGGCGCCAACGTCGCCGGCGTGGTCAGTTATCACGGCGGCTTGGACACCACATTGCCGGCGCAGTCCACGGCGTTGAAGGCCAGCATCCTGGTGCTCAACGGCGCCGACGATACCTATGTGCCGGCCGAGCAGATCCAAGGCTTCGAAGCGGAAATGAAAGGCGCCGGCGCGGATTGGCAGTTCGTCAATTACAGCGGCGCGGTGCATTGCTTCGCGCTGGAAGGTTCCAACAGCCCGCCGGGCTGCGTCTACAACGAACGCGCCGCGAAGCGCGCGTTCTCGGCGATGAATCAGTTCTTCTTCGAGCGTTTCGCCAACTGATTCGCCGCTTCGGCCGCGCAGGCGATCGCTCCGGCGATCGCGGCGCGCGCCTGCGGACTGTTTTGCCAGCATGACGCGCCCAGCATCGCGGCGACGTGTTTCACGACATCCTCCGTGCGCGCCTGCGCCAGCGCGGCCAGCGAATCGAAACCGATCTGCTCCAAGCGCTCCACGACCGTCGGGCCGACGCCTTTCACGGCCAACAGGCGTTCGCGTTCCTCCGCGGGAAAAGGCATGTCGACCCGATCAGCGGTCGCGGCGCACGGCATAGCGCGCCAAGCCGCGCAACGCGGCCAGCGCGTCGTTTTCGGCGAAACCCTCGAGCGCGCTTTCCGCGGCCTGCGCATAGTTCTCGGCGCGCTGGCGGCTGTAGGCGATGCCGCCGGTCGCGTCGATCGCCGCCAGTACTTCGGGCATCGCCGACACGTCGCCTTCCTCCACGATCGCGCGCAACCGCATCCGCGTCGCGGGGTCGGTGTGCAGCATCGCGTGGATCAGGGGCAAGGTTGCCTTGCCTTCGGCCAGATCGTCGCCCAGGTGCTTGCCCAGTGCGGCTTCGTCGGCGCTGTAGTCCAGCACGTCGTCGGCGATCTGGAAGGCGTAGCCCAGGGCCATGCCGTAGGCCTGGAAGCGGTCTTGCGCCGCTTCGTCGGCCCCGGCGAGCAGCGCGCCCAGGCGGGTCGCGGCGGCGAACAGCACCGCGGTCTTGCGTTCGATGACCTTCAGATACGCCGGTTCGTCGGTGTCGGGGTTGCGGATGTGCAGCAACTGCAGCACCTCGCCCTCGGCGATGGCGTTGGTGGTGTCGGCCAGAATTTTCATCACCGGCAAACGTTCCAGTTCGACCATCAACTGGAAACTGCGGGAATACAGGAAATCGCCGACCAGCACGCTCGCGGCGTTGCCGAACAGGGCGTTCGCGGTCTTGCGGCCGCGGCGCAGGTCGGATTCGTCCACCACATCGTCGTGCAGCAGGGTGGCGGTATGGATGAACTCGACCACCGCCGCCAGTTGATGCGCTTCGGCACCGGCGCTCGCTTGCGCCGTGCCGGCGGTCAATGCGCGGGCCGCCAACAGCAACAGCATCGGCCGTAGGCGCTTGCCGCCGCCGGCGACGATGTGCTCCGCCACCTGATTCACCAACACTACGTCCGAACCGAGTCGAGCCCGGATCAGGGCATCGACGGCGGCCATGTCCTGGGCGACGAGCGCCTGGATGGCCGGCAGGTCGAGGGCCGGGCGGACGGAGGGATGAGGCTCGGCGACGGCTGACATGGGTGGTCCGATCGAACGGGGCCGCCATTATACGGGTTGGCCCCCAGCGCTCCGGCCGGCACCGGATGGTCCGGCTGCCCGGTACGACGCGGCGTTTTCCTACGTCCGGGCGGGGTGTTCGCCTATGCCCCGAGGGGCCGCGGGTATAATGCAATGCTCATCGCCAATCCGGCGAACTCTGTAGGACCTCTTACCTCATGGCACGCGGCATCAATAAGGTCATCCTGGTCGGCAACCTCGGCAACGATCCGGACACCAAATACACCCAGGGCGGCATGGCCGTCACCAAGATCAGTCTCGCGACCACCAGCGTGCGCAAGGATCGCGACGGCAATACCCAGGAACGCACCGAATGGCACCGCGTCACGATGTTCGGCAAGCTCGGCGAAATCGCCGCCGAATATCTGCGTAAAGGTAGCCAGGTCTATATCGAAGGCTCGATCCGCTACGACAAGTACACCGGTCAGGACGGGGTCGAGAAATACAGCACCGACATCATCGCCGACGAAATGCAGATGCTGGGCGGCCGCGGCGAAGGCGGCGGTGGCGGCGGTCAGCGCAGCCAGCGTTCCGAAAGCGGCGGCGAAGGCTACGGCGGCGGTCAACGCGGCGGCGGTTCCTATGGCGGCGGCCAGCGTCAAGGCGGTTCCGGCGGCGGCGCCTCGCGCCCGGGTCCGAGCAGCCCGCCTCCGTCCGACGACTTCTCCGACGACGACATCCCATTCTGATCTTCGTCGCGCTCGCGCCCTCGCGCCGGACCTCGGGTCTGCGCGAGGCGCGAACCTAGAGCGCGCACGCGAGACGCAGGGCGGCGGCAGGCGCCGCATCGTTTTCTTCCCCCGATTGGAGTTTCCGAATGCCGACATGGCTCGTGACCGGCGGTGCCGGTTTCATCGGCGGTAATTTCGTGCTTTCGGCCGTCGCCGACGGCGTGCGCATCGTCAATCTCGACGCGCTGACCTACGCCGGCAACCTCGACACGTTGGCGTCGTTGGACGGGCACCCCGGCCATGCGTTCGCGAAGGGCGACATCGGCGACCGCGATCTCGTCGCGGCCTTGCTCGCCGAGCACAAACCCGATGCGATCGTGAATTTCGCCGCCGAAAGCCACGTCGACCGTTCGATCGACGGCCCTGCGGCCTTCGTACAGACCAATGTCGTCGGCACGCTGTCGCTGCTGGAATGCGCGCGCGATTACTGGAAGTCGCTTGACGGCTCCGCGCGCGACGACTTTCGTTTTCTGCATGTCTCCACCGACGAGGTCTACGGCTCGCTCGGCGATACCGGCAAATTCGTCGAAACCACGCCCTACGCGCCGAATTCGCCGTATTCCGCATCCAAGGCCGCGTCGGATCATTTGGTGCGCGCGTTCCATCACACCTACGGCTTGCCGACGTTGACGACGAATTGCTCGAACAACTACGGCCCGTACCAGTTTCCCGAAAAACTCATCCCGTTGATCGTCGCCAAAGCCTTGGCCGGCGAAACGCTGCCGGTGTACGGCGACGGCCGCAACGTTCGCGATTGGCTGTACGTCGGCGATCACTGCAGCGCGATCCGCGCGGTGCTCGACGGCGGTCGCGTCGGCGAGGTCTACAACGTCGGCGGCGACGCCGAGCGCGAGAATATCGTGGTGGTGAAGACCATCTGTGCGCTGTTGGACGAACGCCGCCCGCTCGCCGACGGCCGCGCGCGCGAATCGCTGATCGCCTTCGTCAAAGACCGCCCCGGGCACGACCGCCGCTACGCGATCGACGCGTCCAAACTCAAAAACGAATTGAATTGGTCGCCGTCGGTGACGTTCGAACAAGGCATCGCGCGCACCGTCGATTGGTATCTCGAGCGTCAGGATTGGGTCAAGCGCGTCCTCGACGGCAGCTATCGGCTCGAACGCATCGGAGGCGTGGCATGACCGCGCGCAAGGGCATCATTCTCGCCGGCGGCTCCGGCACGCGGCTGTATCCGATCACGCAGGCGGTCAGCAAGCAATTGCTGCCGGTCTACGACAAGCCGATGATCTACTACCCGCTCAGCGTGCTGATGCTGGCGGGCATTCGCGAAGTGTTGGTGATCAACACGCCGCACGAACAAGCCTTGTTCAAGACGCTGCTGGGCGACGGTTCGCAGTGGGGGATGCGCATCGAATACGCCGCGCAACCCAGCCCCGACGGGCTCGCGCAGGCGTATCTAATTGGCCGCGAATTCGTCAACGGCCAGCCGAGTTGTCTGGTGCTCGGCGACAACATCTTCCACGGCCCCGGCCTGACCGCGATGCTGCGCGAAGCCGATGCGCTGGAGCGCGGCGCGACCGTGTTCGGTTACTGGGTCGGCGATCCTGAGCGCTACGGCGTGGCCGAATTCGACGCGACCGGCAAAGTGATCGGACTGGAAGAGAAACCGGCGAAACCCAAATCGAATTACGCCGTGACCGGCCTGTATTTCTACGACGGTCGCGCCAGCGATTTCGCCGCCGAGCTGAAGCCGTCGCCGCGCGGCGAGTTGGAGATCACCGACCTCAATCGTCGCTACCTCGAAGACGGCTCGTTGCATCTGCAGCAACTCGGCCGCGGTTACGCCTGGCTCGACACCGGCACGCATCAATCGTTGCTGGAGGCGTCGAACTACATCGAAACCATCGAAGCCCGCCAAGGGCTGCGCGTGTGTTGCCCCGAAGAGATCGCCTGGAGCAACGGTTGGATCGACGCAGCGCAATTGGAGGTGTTGGCCAAACCGCTCGCCAAGAACGGTTACGGCCAGTATCTGCTCGGTTTGGCCGAACGCGGTTTCGTTCCCTGACCGGCGACGCGCATGAAGATCATCGAAACCGATTTGCCCGGCTGCCTCGTGATCGAACCGCAGGTGTTCGGCGACGATCGCGGATTCTTCTACGAGTCCTTCAATCGCGACAAGTTCGTCGCGCACGGGCTGTCGATTCCGAACTTCGTGCAAGGCAACGTCTCGTCCTCCGCGCGCGGCGTGCTGCGCGGTTTGCACTATCAATGGCCGAAACCGCAGGGCAAGTACGTTTCGGTGCTGGAAGGCGAGGTCTGGGATGTGGCGGTGGATATCCGCCGCGGTTCGCCGACGTTCGGGCGCTGGACCGCGGTCCTGCTCAGCGCCGAGAACAAACGGCATTTCTGGATACCGCCCGGGTTCGCGCATGGCTTCGTCGCGTTGAGCGAGCGCGCCTTGTTCGCCTACCTGTGTACCGACACCTACGATCGGGATGCGGATGCGGGCATCCGTTGGGACGACCCCGCGCTCGCGATCGATTGGCCGGTCTCCGCGCCGTCGTTGTCGGACAAAGACGCGAAAGCGCCGCTGCTGGCGGATGTGGCCGCGGAACGGCTGCCGATCCATACCGATTGAACTTCCGATCGACCGTTCGGTCGGACCCCGCGTTGAGAGTCGCGTTGAGAGTCGCGTTGAGAATGGCGTTGAGAATGGCGTCAAGAATCGGATCGAGTCCCCGGATGAGCGTCGCACGATGAAAGTTCTGTTGTTCGGCGCCAATGGTCAAGTCGGCCATGCACTGCGGAGCGCACTCGCGCCGATCGGCGATGTGGTGGCGACGACGCGCAGCGGCGCGCTCGACGATGGCGTCGCCTGCGAAACCGCCGATTTCGATCGCCCGGACACACTCGCGGAGATCGTCGCTCGCATCGCGCCGGTCGCCGTGGTCAATGCCGCGGCCTATACGGCGGTGGATCGCGCCGAGAGCGACCGCGATGCCGCGTTCCGCGCGAACGCCGAAGCGCCCGCTGCGCTCGCCGCCGCTTGCGCGCGAGCCGGAATTCCGCTGATTCACTACTCGACCGATTACGTCTTCGACGGCACCGCGACGCGGCCTTATCGTGAAGACGACGCCACCGCGCCGCTCGGCGTCTACGGCGCCAGCAAACTCGCGGGCGAAGACGCGATCCGCGCCAGCGGCGCGCAGCACGCGATTCTGCGTACGGCTTGGGTCTACGCCGCGCACGGTAAGAATTTCATGCGCACCATGCTCCGGCTCGCCGCCGAACGCGAGGAACTGCGCGTCGTCGCCGACCAGGTCGGCAGCCCGACCACCGCCGACTGGATCGCCGCCGCGACCGTTCCGGTGCTGCGCGCGATGCTCGACGCTCCCGAACGCAGCGTCGGCGTCCGCCATCTGACCGCCGCCGGCGAGACGACATGGCACGGCTTCGCCACCGCCATCGTCGACGCCGCGCATGCCCGCGGGTTGATCGCACGCAAGCCCACCGTGGTCCCGATCGCCACCGTCGACTATCCGACGCCCGCGCGCCGCCCGGGGTATTCCGTACTCGACAACGGCTGCCTGAGCGCCGAACTCGGGATACCATGGCCGCATTGGGCCGAAGACTTGAACCGGGCGCTGGCGTCGATCGCGCGAACGGTCGCTTGATGTCCTCGATGTCGCCTTAATTCTTCGCTTTCAGGGGTTTCCGATGATCTTGCCGCGCCGCCTTCCGCTCGCTTTCGTATGCCTCTCGTCGTTGGCCTGCGCGTTCGCGCCGGTCGTCTTCTCGTCCACAGCGCTCGCCGCCGATACGCCGCGCATTCCGATCGAGGATTTCGTACGTCACGCCACCTACAGCGGCGCGAAAATTTCGCCCAACGGCGATTACCTGGCGATGACGGTCGAGCGCGGCGAGCGCCACGTGCTCGTCGTGTTGCGCACGAAGGACCTGAGCCCGCTCAAGATCAACGAACTGCCCGACCAGAAGAGCGTCGGACAGTTTTATTGGACCGGCCCGGAGCGCTTGATCTTCACCGCGAGCCGGCGTTACGGCCGCTTTGCCGCGCCCGCGGGCACCGGCGAATGGTTCGGCGTGAACGCGGACGGTTCGCAGCCGCGCCCGTTGGTGTTCTACGGCACGCGCGACGCCACGCAGCGCGGCAAAACCGTCGGCAACGAGTTCTTCTCCCTGCTCGATACGCTCGACGACGACGACACGAACGTCTTGATGACCGTGGCCTATCCGCGCTCGTCGGAGGGCGCCGGCATAGAAGTCGTGTCGTTCGATACCTACAGCGGTCGCCGCAAAACGCTGGCGCGCGCGCCTCGGCCGAATTGCTCGATGGCGCTCGACGCGAAAAAAGCCCCACGCTACGCCGTTTGTTACGACGACGAAGACGCGGCTGGGAGTTACGACACCAGCGCGGAACTGCATCGTCTCGGCGACGACGGCAAATGGACCTTGATCAATAGCTCGAAAGCCTCCGGAAAATTGCTGCAGGTGATCGGCACCGCGCCCGATGGGCGCGTTTACGCCAGCGAAAGCGATGGCAAAGCCACGTCGGCTCTCGGCACCATCGACACCGCCACGGGTGCGTTCACCACGGCGTTCAAGGATCCGGTCTCCGACCCCGCCGGTTACATTCTGTCGGCCGATCGCGAGACGATTCTCGGCGTCGTGACCGAAGCGGGCGTGCCCAAGGTGACGATGATCGACGAGGCGCATCCGGACGCGGCGCTCTATGCATCGCTCGCCGCGGCCTTCCCCGGCCAGTTCGTCGATTTCTCCAGCGCGACGCGCGACGGCAAGAAGATCGTTGTTTCCGTCTCCAGCGACCGCAATCCGGGCGAGTTGTATCTCTACGATCGCGACACGGCGAAAGCGCGCTTCCTGATGCGCGGCCGCAAATGGCTCGATCCCAAGGACATGGCCTCGGTGAAGCCGATCGCGCTGACCGCGCGCGACGGCCTCAAGCTGCACGGTTATCTCACTGTGCCCAAAGGCAGCGACGGCAAGAACTTGCCGATGATCGTCAACGTCCACGGCGGCCCGATGGGCCCGCGCGACGATTGGGCGTTCAACTGGGAAAACCAGATGTTCGCCAACCGCGGCTACGCGGTGCTGAACATCAACTACCGCGGTTCCGGCGGTTTCGGCAAAGGCTTTCAGGACATGGCCTTCGGTCAATGGGCCGAAGGCATCATGAACGACATCATCGACGCCACGCGCTGGACCGTGCAGCAGGGCTATGCCGATAAAGACCGCATCTGCATCTACGGCGGCAGTTTCGGCGGTTATGCATCGATGATGGCGCCGGCCCGCGAACAGGGTCTGTTCAAATGCGCGTTCGGCTACGTCGGCGCCTACGACGCCGAAATCCAGATGACCAAGAGCGACACCAGCGAGAGCGAGGGCGGACGCCGCTACCTGCTGCGCGCGCTCGGCAAGAGCAAGGCCGAACGCGACGCGATGTCGCCGGTGAATCACGCGGGCAAAATCAAGATTCCGGTGTACCTCGCCGCCGGCGCGCGCGATCCACGTTGCCCGCCGGAGAACACCGAAGCGATGCAGAAAGCCCTGATCGCTGCCGGCAACCCGCCCGAAGGCATGATCGTCCAGAGCGGCGAAATGCACGGGTTCTACAAAGAAGAAAACAATCTCAAGCTCTACAGCGAAATGCTGAATTTCTTCGCACGGCACATCGGCGGGGCGCCGGCGAAGTGAGATTCCCGTTTATTTCGGTGGATGCGGGCGCCATACGGCAGCCTTGAAGTTACACCGGATTCGCCAAACACATCGAAGGAGGAGAACGCATGAAGATCGCACGCAGCCTCGCCGCTTGTATTCTGGCAGCGCTGGCTTTGCCCGTAGCGGCGCAGCACAGCATCGAGGATTTCATCCGGCGCGAAAAATTCGTCGACATCAAACTGTCGCCGACCGGCGAATACTTGGCCGCGACCGTGCCCGTCGAACGGAAGACGGCGCTGGCGATCCTCCGACGATCCGACAATAAAATCATGGCGTCGTTGTCGATTCCGGGCGATCGCACGCATGTCGCCGATTTTTGGTGGGTGAACGACGAGCGCGTGCTGATCAGCGCGGCGGAGAAAATAGGCAATCTCGAACGGCCTCTACCCACGGGCGATCTTTATGCGATCAACGCGGACGGCAGTCGAGGCGGAATTCTCGTCGGTCAAAGCGTTCAAAGCGAAGGCCCGGGTACCAGAATCCAGCCGAAAAAAGTCGAAGATGTCGCCGCGTTTTTGGTCGATAGCCTTCCCGAAGACGATAAGTTCGTATTGATCTCGGTGCGACCGTTCTCAAGCGACCCCTACACGCGTCTCGAACGTCTCGATGTCTACAACGGCCGCCGCGTCGCGGTGACGCAGGCGCCGGTGCGTAATGCCGATTTCGTGACCGACAACGCGGGCAATGTGCGCTTCGCTTACGGCCAGAACATCGACTTGAGCAAGCGTACCTATCACCGAAAGGCGGAAGGCGGCGAATGGGCATTGGTCAACGACAGCGGTCGCGCGGAATATCCGATCGGTTTCGCGCCCGACAACAAAACCGCCTATCTCTATGTCGAGAACGAGCGAGGCCCCGATTCGATCGTCGCATGGGATACGACGGGGTCTGAGCGCAAGGAACTGTTTCGCGACGACGATACCGACCCGCTGTCGATCATTTACGATCATCGTGGCGAACCGGTCGGTGTCGCTTTGATGGACGGGTTGCCCAGAACCGCGTTCTTCGACCCGCAGACGCCGACCGCGAAGCTCTACAAGAAATTGCAGACGGCGTTCGCTGGTCACAGCGTATTCGTGACATCGACGACGAAGGACGGAAGCGTCGCCTTGGTCTCGGTATCGAGCGACAAGAATCCGGGTGATTACTACCTTTTCGACTCTCGCTCCAATAACGCCGAATACTTGCTGAGCGGCAGAGACTGGATCGATCCGCAAAAAACCGCTGCGACGAAGCCCGTTCGCTTCAAGTCTCGAGATGGTTTGGACATCAACGGCTATTTGACCGCTCCGGTCGGAACGGAGGCGAAAAATGCGCCTCTGATCGTTCTGATTCATGGCGGACCGTACGGCTTGTTCGACGTTTGGGGCTTCGACAACGAAGTTCAGATGTTGGCCGCCCATGGCTACGCGGTGTTCCAGGTCAATTTCCGCGGGTCGGGAAATTACGGCGCGGCCTTCGAGGCCGCCGGCCGTCGCGAATGGGGCGGCAAGATGCAGGACGACATCACCGACGCCACGCGTTGGGCGATCGACCAGGGCATCGCCGATCCGAAACGCATTTGCCTTTACGGGGCCAGTTACGGCGGCTACGCTTCGTTGATGGGCGTCGCCAAAGAGCCCGAGTTGTATCGCTGCGCGGCGGGTTACGTCGGCGTCTACGATTTGCCGACCATGCACACGATGGGCGATATCCAAGAACGCGGATCGGGCGAGTCCTACCTCAACCAGTGGCTCGGTCCGAAGGACAGTCTTGCCTCGGTGTCGCCGAATCGTATGGCCGGCAGAATCAAGGTTCCGGTCTTTCTCGCCGCGGGCGGAGACGACGAACGCGCGCCGATGAAGCACACCGAGATGATGGAAAAAGCGCTCCGGCAAGCGAACGTTCCCGTCGAAGCGCTGTATTACCCGACCGAAGGCCATGGGTTCTATAAAGTCGAGAATCAGCGCGAGTATTACAAGAAGTTGTTGTCGTTTTTCCACACGCACCTCGGCGGACGCCCGCCGCAATAACCGCATCGTTTTCGACGCATCAGGACTAATCGATGAGCATTAAATATTGGCTGTTCTCTCTTTCGCTGACGCTGCTGGGCATGTCGCCCGTGGCCGCGCCGGCCGCGGAGACGGCGAACTATGAAGTCGCGGATTTCATTCGCGACGATCGTTTCGACACCATCAAGATCTCGCCCAAGGGCACTTACGCCGCGGCCACCGTGCCGCGCGGCGACAAGACCTTGTTGATCATCATCAAGCCGGGCCAGCAGGAGCCTTACGGTTTGGTGAATTTCCGCGAGAGCAACACCCATGTCGTGAATTTCTGGTGGGTCAACGACGAACGCATTCTGTTCACCGTCGGCGAAAAAGCCGGCGGCCTGGAGCAGCCGGTGAGCTTCGGCGAAATCTGGGGCACGAACGCCGACGGCTCGAAGCAGGGCTTGCTCGCGGGCGCCCGCAGCGCGGTCACGGGTTCGCGCGCGCGCGGCTCGGGCACCCGCCAGGCGGCGCTGCAGATGCTCGATTCGCTGCAGAACGAAGACGATTTCGTACTGGTCTCGACCACGCCGTTCAATTCCGGCGAAATTCCGTACACCTCGGTCGAGCGCATGAACGTTTATAGCGGCACGCGTCAGCCGGTCACCCGTGCGCCGGCGCGCGGTGCATCGTTCACGACCGACCAGAGCGGACATATCCGTTTCGCCGAAGGTCTGAACCGCGATTTCAAGTC
Source organism: Lysobacter sp. (assembly GCA_020852215.1). GTDB lineage: Bacteria > Pseudomonadota > Gammaproteobacteria > Xanthomonadales > Xanthomonadaceae > Lysobacter_I. The sequence continues at coordinate 12,477 of JADZBF010000171.1, forward strand.
GGTGCTGCACTACCGCGAAAGCGATAAGGGCGATTGGCAACTGATCAACGACGAGTCGGTCAGCGGCCTGATCGTTCGCGCGCTCGATTTCAGCGCGGACGATAAGTACGCCTATCTGCAGACGCAAGAAAAGACCGGCCCGGATTCCATCATGGAGTTCGATGTCGCGACCAAGAAGATGGAACGCATCGCCCGCGACGATCTGGTCGATCCGTCGGGTTTGATCTACGCGATCGGTAAACGTCACCCCATCGGCGTGATGTTCATGGACGGCAAGCCGCGCTTCGAATACTTCAACGAGAAGTCGCGCGACGCGCAGATCCACATGAGTTTGCAGCAAGGCTTCGGCGGCGAATTCGTCATCGGCGGCAGCTTCACCCAGGACGGCAAACAGGCGGTGCTATCGTCGATTTCCGATCGCAATCCCGGCGAAATCTTCCTGTACAACACCGAGACCGGCAAAGCATCGCTGTTGATGAGCCGCGCCAATTGGCTGGACCGCAAGCGTTTGGGCGAAATGCGCCCGATCGTCTTCACCAGCCGAGACGGCCGCAAGATGGAAGCGTTCTTGACCTTGCCGCCGGGCAGCAACGGCAAGAACATGCCGTTGATCGTCAACCCGCACGGCGGCCCGTTCGGCCCGAAAGACGAGTGGGGTTACGCGCTGGAACCGCAGTTGTTGGCCGCGCATGGTTATGCGGTGCTGCAGGTGAATTTCCGCGGTTCGGGCGGTTACGGTAAGGAGTTCACCGAATCGGGCTACAAGCAGTGGGGCGGTACGATGCAGGACGATCTGACCGACGCCACGCAATGGGCGATTCGCGAAGGCGTCGCCGATGCGAACCGCATCTGCATCTACGGCGCCAGCTACGGCGGTTACGCCTCGTTGATGGGCGTCGCCAAGGAACCGGACCTCTACAAGTGCGCGGTCGGTTACGTCGGCGTCTACGATCTCGGCATGTTGTGGGGGCAGGGCGACATCAGCGAATCCTCGTACGGTAAGGACTTCCTGTCTTACGCGGTGGGCAAGGAACAACTGGATGCCGGTTCGCCGACCAAGCAAGTCGCGCGGATCAAAGTGCCGGTCTTCCTCGCGGCCGGCGGCGCCGACGTGCGCGCGCCGCAAGAGCAATCGGAAGCGCTGGAGAGAGCGCTCAAGGGTGCCGGCAAATACGTCGAGTCCTTGTACTACCCGACCGAAGGTCACGGCTTCGCGAACGAGACGAACAACCGCGAGTACTACGCGCGGTTGTTGACGTTCTTCCACCGTTACCTCGGTGGCCGCGCTCCGGCGGTCGCGCCGAAGACGGGCGCCGCGAAGAAGTGATCGCATGAAACCCGCGGCCGTC
>JADZBF010000172.1 GCA_020852215.1 Lysobacter sp.
CCCGCTTGCGGGGAGAAGGAAAAGAACACGCACCGCTTGCGGGGAGAAGGGAGGCGACACCCCCGCTGGAAGATTTTGAACAGGCTCTGAGGCATTCGTAACGCGAACACCGCCGCAATCGCGGCGGTGTTCGTTTCGTAACGCGACGACCGCCGGCACCCGACGCGACAGCAGGATCAGCGTCGCCAGACCGAGGAACGCGAGGAAACCCATCACGTCGGTGACGGTGGTGAGAATCACGCCGCCGGCAAGTGCGGGATCGAGATTCATGCGCTTGAGCGTCATCGGCACCAGCACGCCTGCGCTGGCGGCGAACAGCAGATTCAGCGTCATCGCGATGCCGATCACGAGCGCCAGCGTCGGGTCGCGGAACCACGCCCACGTGGCGAGGCCGACGACGCTGCCGAGCGTCAACCCATTGAGCGCGGCGACGCGCAGTTCCTTCCACAACAGCGTGCGCGCGTTGGAAGCGCCGACCTGGCCCAACGCAAGGCCGCGTACCATCAGCGCCAGGACTTGCGTGCCTGCATTGCCGCCCATGCCGGCGACGATCGGCATCAGCACCGCGAGCGCGACGATGCGGTCGATCGTGTCCTGGAACTGGCCGACCACGCTCGACGCCAGGAACGCCGTGGCCAGATTGATGCCCAACCACACCAGCCGGCGTCGGAACGCGCGCGGCACCGGGCTGAACAGGTCTTCTTCTTCGTCCAGGCCCGCGGCGCCCAGCGCTTGGTGCTCGGCCTGGTAGCGGATGATGTCGACCACGTCGTCGATGGTGATGCGGCCGAGCAGCACGTTGTTGTCGTCCACCACCGGCGCGGAAATCCAGTCGTGGTCGGAGAACATCCGCGCCACTTCGTCGGCGGTTTCCTCCACGCCGATCGCCGGTTGCTCGTCGTCGACGAGCTGATTGACCGGGGTGGTGGCATCGCGCGTGAGCAAGGATTGCAGGGCGATCCGGCCCAAATACTGATGTCGGCGGCTCACCACGTACAGATGGTCGGTGTGCTCGGGCAACTCGCCGCGCAGGCGCAGATAGCGCAACACCACGTCGACGGTGGTGTCGGCGCGCACCGTCACCACGTCCGGGTTCATCAAACGGCCCGCGGTGTCCTCTTCGTAGGACAGCACTTGCTCCAGACGCTCGCGATTCTCGCGATCCATCGACTTGAGCACTTCGTCGATGACGGTGTCCGGCAGGTCTTCCACCAGATCGGCCAAGTCGTCGATATCCAGATCCGAGGCCGCGGCGATCAACTCGTCGGGATCCATCTCCGCGATCAGGCTTTCGCGCACGTCGTCGCCGACGTGGACCAGGACCTCGCCGTCGTCTTCGGGATCGACCAGTCCCCACACCACTTCGCGCTTGCCCGGCGGCAGCGATTCCAGCAGGTTGCCGATCTCGGCGGGCGACAGCGTGTTGACCAGTCGCTTGACCGGACCCAGTCGCCCGCTGTCCAGCGCGTCCGAAAGCAGACGCAACTGTCGTGCGGTCTTGTCGTGGCGGATGGTCTCGGCCATACGAAGCGTCCGGTGGCGGGAGGCGCACCTTTCGAGGCGAGGCCACGACGGCGCGACGGGTTATCTGTCCATGGGCGGCATTATCGCCCGGTAAGCCGGGGATGGACACCCCCGGCGCGGCGCAGGATGCGGTTTTCCGTTCGCATCCGATCGCGTGCGGCGCCCGTCGAGACCCGAGCGACTCCGCCGCCGGGCCCAAGCTCGCCGAGCAATTGTTCGGGCAGCTTATGCGCGACCTGAATTTCGGCCAGCAGTTTTGGCTGGCGAAAAAAAGAGTGGCGAACAGAAATTTTGCGGCCGTTCGGCGCAGGCCGCGTCCAGTAGCATGCTGTTTAGGCTCGGCGCTGGACGCGCGATTGGTCGATCCATACAGGGCCCCGATCCCGTGAGGCGACGCTTTGCCCCGCTCCCGCATTTTCGCTATCGTCGCCGCATGCCTTGCTTGCGCCGGCCATACGGTTCGATTCATGTTCCCTTCGCCGAGGAAAACGCCATGCGCCGTTATCTTTTTTCGATCATCGTGTCGATCGCGCTGCTGCCGATGCTCGCCGGTTGCAACATCCGCTTTTCGACGACGCCCGACCAATCTTTGCCGCCCATCGAGCCCGGCACCGAAGTCCAACAGCGCGAAGCGTTCGAGGCCGCCAGATCGATCGTGAAGGCCTTGGACCGCGGCGAGTTCGACGCGGTCTGGGAAGCGTCCAGTCTGCAGTTGAAAGACACGGCCGGGAAAACGGTCTTCACGACCCTGATGTCCACGACGCGCAAGAGTCTCGGGAAGCCCGCTCCTCGTGGTGCTCCTCATGGCGGGTTTACGAGCAAGGTCGACGCGCAAGGGCCGGAAGGCGAATACGCCGTGCTCTGGGTGGATACGGACTTCGGCGGTAAAACCGTCACGGAGAAAGTGGTGATGGTCAAAGAGTCCGGGCAATGGAAGCTGGCCGGTTATTTCATGAATACGAAACTATAGAAACATCTTGAGCCCTGCGTCGGGCGATGCGCGCTTCGCCAGCGCCGTCCGTTTTCCACGATCGAATATGTGAGGTCGCTGATGGAACCCATCGAATCCCGCTCCGATGTCCGCCGCGTATTGTTGGAAGCCGATCCGGCGCAAGTGTTCGCTGCGATCGCGGATCCGCGGCGCATCGCGACGTGGTGGGGGCCGGACGGCTTTACGAACACGATCCACACCTTCGAATTCGTCGAGGGCGGGCGGTGGTTGTTGACGATGCACGGACCGGACGGGAAAGACTATCCGAACGAAAGTCGCTTCTTGAGAATCG
>JADZBF010000173.1 GCA_020852215.1 Lysobacter sp.
CCCAGACCGAAACGCGACGGAGCGATACGGGGCAGCGATTCGCCGCTGTTCAATTCGCCGCGGACATGGTCGCCGAAGGCGCGGATATCGAACTTGCCGGCGTCGTTGTCGATGAGATGCGCGATGACTTCGGCCTCAATCCCGGTGAAGTCGGCATCGGCCTGGTTCCAAACGCGGATCGGCAGCGGATCCTCGCCCGGTTCGGGCGGCGTGAACGTCCCGGTGTCCTGCAGATAGATGAACCCGTCGAAGCGCGTTGTGTAGACCGACGCCTTCGCGTCGAAACGATCGTTGTGGAAATGCAGGCCGATTTCGGCCTGATTCGCGCGTTCTTTGCCGAAATCCGCATTGCCGACTTCGTACGACCCGGTCGCCGCATGCGGGCCATCGGCGTACAACTCCTCCTCGGCCGGCGCACGTTCCGCGCGATCGAGATTCGCGCTGATGCGCCATTGATCGTTGATGTTCCACAGCGCGCCGATCGAGAGGCTCAGCGGCGTGAAATTCCGGCGCGGGTTGCCGACAGCGTCCGTGCGCACGCGATCGATCCGCGCGCCGAGATCGAGTTGGAACGCATCCCATTGCGCCTGCTCCACCACGAACAGGCCCTGCGAACGCGTTTTCGTGCGCGGCACGAACGCTTCGTCGCCGATCGCTTCGAACGTGCGTTCGCCGATCTGCAGACCGACTGCGCCGGTCCAGTTACCGAAGGCCTTGTGGGTCAGTTCCACGCGGCCCTCGTTCGCTTCGCTGTCGAACTGGGTGCCGATCGCATCGCCTTCGAATTCGGTGTGCTGATAGGTCGTATGCGCGAAACCGAAGCGCAGGCCGTCGAAAATCCACATATCGCGGTCGAGGCCGGCTTTGACCTCGAACCGATCCTGCAGCATGTCGAGCGAGACGCCGGGTTCGCCCGCGGCGGGGTCGCCGGGCTCGCCGGGATTGCCGTAACGGTGATCGAAGCGCGACACCGAAGCGCCGATGAAGCCGTCCTCGGCCACGTAGGATGCGGCGAGCGCGCCGCTGCGGCTTTCGACGAAACTGTTGGTTTGTTCGCCGTTCGGCGTGTCGTAGTTGTCCAGGTCGCGATAGGCGCCGTCGGCGTGCAGCACCAATGCGCCATTCGCGCCCATCGCATCGACGCGCGCCATCGCGGTCCGGCCTTTGTTCACGCTGCCGTAGCGCACTTCGGCGCGGCCTTTGACGGTTTCGTCCAGAGCGCGCTCGGCGATCCGGCCATCGACCACATTGACCACGCCGCCGATCGCGCCGCTGCCGTAGAGCAAGGTCGCCGGACCTTTCAGCACTTCGATCTGATCGGCGAGGAAGGGCTCGACCGCGGTCGCGTGATCCTGGCTGATGGTCGAGACGTCTTGATTCGACAAGCCGCCGGAGAGCACGCCGATCCGCGGGCCGTCGAGACCGCGCACGATCGGGCGACCGACGCCGGCGCCGAAATGGGTCGTCTGCACGCCCGGTACATCGTCCAGGGTTTCGCCCAGGGTCGCGGCCTTGGCGCGATCCAAACCCTCGCCCGACAGCACTTCAATCGGTTGGCTCAACTCCTCTGCGGTCTTCCGCAGTGGGCTGGCGTTGACCACGATGCGGTCGATCTCCGCCGGTTCATCGTGACGGGGATCCGAGGCGCTGGGGCCGGTGTCTTGAGCGACTGCGACCAGGGAGGGACCCAAACCCAGCGCCATGACGAGGGCGGTGGCGAGGGCGTTGCGGCGGTAGTGCGAGCGGTGCGGCATGGTGGGGTACACTATGGGACGAAGTAGAAATGTTATAATGTTTCATCTCAAACGGGAATATCCCCCATAAGTCATGAGCAGTACGTCCAACAGCCTGCATCGCGCCGACCGTGTTGGGTTCGCGGCTTCCTTTTTGTGCGCGATCCACTGCGCGCTCTGGCCGTGGCTGCTCGCGATCGCGCCGGCCTTCGGCCTTGAATTGGGCGGCTGGGTCGACGTGGATCAGGCGTTCGTGATTTTCGCGACCTTTCTGGGCGTGTCCACGCTGACCCTCGGCTGGCGCCGCCACCGGATCTTCCGCGCCTGGGCGCTGCTGTTGCCGGGCCTGGCGCTGGTGTGGGCCGGATCGTTCGGTCCGTTCCACGACCATGATCTGCTCCACGCCGCTGTGATGACTGCGGGCGGCGCCTTGCTCGCGCTCGCGCATCTGCTGAATCTCCGGCTGACCCATCTCGCCGCCGCCGCGACGCCGGCCATCGCGCGGGGATAATCCCAGCGCCGCTCCGCTCGTCGATGGCCGTTCGTCGCACCGCCGCGTGTTAATATCCGCGGTTCGCGGCAACCGCTGCGGTCAGCATCGCATCCTTCGCGCGCCGCGCTCGGTGCGCATGACGGCATCGCGAGCTTCAGAACATCGGGCTTCAGAACATCGAGGTCCACGACATTGAGCTCCACGACATCGAGCTTCACCACACCGAGGATTTGCACATGGGTAAGGGCGACCGTAAGACCGCCAAAGGTAAACGCTACAACGCCAGCTACGGCAACGCTCGCCTGAAGTCCGCGGGCGCGCCGGCCGCCAGCACCGCCGCCGTGAAGAAGGTCGCAAAGCCGGCCGCGAAGGCGCCGGTCAAGAAAGTGGTCGCGAAGAAAGCCGCCAAAGAGTAATCGGGTCCGCGTCTTCGGACGCGCTCAGGCTCTTCGGCGCAGGCCGTCGAAACCCCGCTCCGGCGGGGTTTTTCGTGTCTGCGCTTTCGAACGTGTTTTGCGCTTCCGATCGCCTCGCCGCGCGATTTGCCGTGTTCAGTCCGCGCGTGCGTCGGCGATCGGCGCGGCCCGTATCGTCGGAATGCGTTCGAGCCGACCGTCGGCATAGTCGCGCGCGAACGGCAGATCTTCGCGATGCACGTAGCCGATGAAGCAATCGCAGATCGCGTTCGGGCAGGCGCGCGGGCGCAAGCGTGACTCGAAACTGCCGTCGTACAGATTGCCGAGCGGCGCCGCGACGAAATGACA
>JADZBF010000174.1 GCA_020852215.1 Lysobacter sp.
CGCGCGCGGGTTCAACGTGCTGGCGACAGCGAATCTGCGCGATCGCGGCGTCCATGAGATGTCCAGCGCGCTCAAACGCCGCTTCAAGTTCGAAACCGTGCGTCCGATCGCCGACCGCAAACTGGAAACGCAGTTGGTGCGCGATCAGACCGAAGCGCTGTTCCGTCATGCGCAAGTCGATGTCGAATTCGGCACCGACGCGGTGGAACTGCTGGTCACCGCCTTCCACGATCTGCGCAACGGCGCCACCGCCGAGGGTGTGGTGGTGGAGAAACCGACGGCGGTGATGTCCTCCGCCGAAGCGGTGGCGGTGGGCTACGCCGCCGGGTTGGATGCGCATTATTTCGGCGACGGCAGCGTCGGCGGCGAACACATCGCCCGGCAGTTGATCGGCACCGTGCTCAAGGACAATCCCGACGACGGCAAGAAACTGCGGCATTACTTCGACGTTGTGGTGAAACAGCGCGCGCAGCGCCATGCGCAGTGGAAGCGCGTCCTCGACGCGCGCCGCGAACTGGACCGCTGAACTGCTGAATTGACGATCTGCGAGCCGCGCAACGTGTCCACCGAGATCGATATCGACGCCGTTTTCGCGGCCATCGCGAGCACGCTCGATCGCGTGCGCGCGACCGCGGCCTCGTTGCGCACGCCGGAACTGGTGGTGTTTCCCGTCCGTCATCACAGCCCCGCCTGCGCGTGGCAATTACGGCGCCTGTTCGCCGAACTCGACGCCGCCGGCCGCGCGCCGTCGGCGGTGCTGATCGAAGGCCCGCGCGGGTTCAGCGATCTTCTGCCGCTGTTGGCGCGCGAAGACGCGCGCTTGCCGCTGGCGATTTACACGTATGCCGTGTTGCGCAAGGACGACGAGACCTCTCGCGACCATCGCGGCACGAATGCTCATAGCGACCAACGCCGCTCCGCGTACTACCCTTTTTGCGATTACTCGCCGGAGCTGGTCGCGATCCACGAAGCGCAGGCGCGCGGGGTGCCGGCGCGGTTCATCGATCTGGAATTCGCCGAACAATGCATCGTCGAAGCGGAACACGACCGGCAAGGCGACGACGGCGGCGATTCGCTGCTGGAAGAACGCCATTACCGACGCAGTCGCTATCTGCAGGCGCTGGCCGAACGCCTCGGCTGCCGTGATCACGAAGATCTTTGGGAGCATCTGTTCGAGGCGGATGTCGGCGAGACCGCGCTCGATGCGCATCTGGCGCGGGTGTCGGCGTATTGCGAACTGTCGCGCGTGGATTGCAGCGACGAAGAATTGACCGCCGATGGCACGCTGCAGCGCGAAGCCGAAATGGCCTGGCAGATTCGCCGTGCCTTGGCCGAGCGTGCCGCCGCCGGCGGGCCGGTGATCGCGGTGGTCGGCGGTTGTCATGCGGTGGTCTTGTCGCGTTTGATCGCGAGCGACGCGCCGCGGCCGAAGATCGCGCGCGGCGCGATCGAAGAAAGCGAATCGGCCTTGATCCGCTACAGTTTCGATCGTTTGGACCGGCTCAACGGCTATTCGGCGGGTATGACCTCGCCGGCCTGGCATCAGCGCGTGTGGGAGCGCATGCGCGCGCGCGAAAAAGCCGGGCTCGCCGGCGGCGGCGCGCGCCTGCGGCGCGATGCGGCGCTCGAGACCTTGATCGATATCGCCCTGACGCTGCGCGAGGAGGCCGGCGTGCAAGTGCCGACGCCGACGCTCGCCGCCGCCTACGAGCAAGTCCTGCGTTTGTGCGAGCTGCGACAGCGACCCGCGCCGACGCGCGAGGACGTGCTGGATGCCGTCATCGGTTGCTTCGTCAAGGGCGATGCGGACAGCGACGGCGCGATCGTGCGCGCGGTCGCGCTGCGTGCGCTCGGAGGCACCGCGATGGGCACCGTACCGCGCGGCGCCAGCGTGCCGCCGTTGGTGCGCGATGCGCAATATCGCCTGCGCCGACAACGTTTGAAGATCGACGACGCGCAGCCGCGGCGCGCGGTGCTGGATCTGTATCGGCGTCCCGAACATCGCGTCGCCAGCCGGTTGCTGCACGGCCTGTCGCTGCTCGGCGTGCCGTTCGCGGTGCGCACGGCGGGGCCGGATTTCGTGCACGGCGTCGGCTTGGAGCGCTTGCAGGAACATTGGGAGTACACCTATTCCGCTGCCACCGAAGCGGCCTTGGTCGAAGCGGCCGTCCACGGCGCCACCGTGCCGCTCGCGGTCGCGCAGGTGTTCAATCGTCGACTGGATCGCGCGCAGCAGGACGGCGGCGTCGATGCGCGCACGGCGGCGACCTCGACCATTCAAGCCTGCGTGCTCGGTCTGCACGATCATCTGCCGCGCGCCTTGGATGCTTTGCGCATCGCGATCGGCGCCGACAGCGACTTCGGTTCGGTCGCGGCCGCGGTGGCGAGCCTCGCGCTGTTGTGGGAATCGCGCGAGCCTTTGGAAGCGCGGCAAATCGATGCCTTGCCGGCGCTGCTGCAGGCGGCGTACGAACGCGCGCTGTATCTCGGCCGCGAATTGCGCGGCGCGTCGGGCGATGCCGGCGCGGTGCTGCGGGCGTTGACGCAGTTGCGCGAAACGCTGTTGGGCGATGCCGGACGCGCGCTCGATGCCGACCTGTTCTGGCGCATGCTGCACGATCTGCAGCGCGCGCACGATGCCGCGGTGGTGCGCGGCGGCGCACTGGGTTTGCGCTATTCGGCCGGGCAAGCCGACGACGCCGAACTCGCCGACGCCTTGAACGGCCATCTGCGCGGCATGTTGCCCGCGGCGGAATCCGTCGCGTATCTGCGCGGCCTGCTGCAGACCGCGCGCGAAGCGGCGTGGCAACAGCCGGCGTTGCTCGATGCGCTCGACGCGCTGCTGCGCGACTGGACGCAGGGCGATTTCGTCGCCAATTTGCCCGAACTGCGCTTGGCGTTCGCGGGCATGACGCCAAAGGAAACCGACCGCATCGCCGCCGTCATCGCGAGCCGTCA
>JADZBF010000175.1 GCA_020852215.1 Lysobacter sp.
CCTGCAGACTGCGGCTCAGCCGCTGCAGCGGATCGACGTTCTGGTCCGTCGTGCGGCCCAGCGCATCGGTGACCTGGTCCAGATTGCCGTTCGTGTCATAGGTGAAGCCGGTCGTCCGGTTGTAGGCATCGGTGGCCGCGGTCAACTGGCCCAGCGTGTTGTAGGTGCGCGAGAGCGTGCGACGCAGCGTGTTCGTCGCGTCCTTCACGTCCTCTTGGGTGCGGTCGCCGGCATTGTTGAGCGTGAAGGCCACGGTGTTGCCGGCGTTGTCGGCGATGCCGGTCAGCCGATGCGCGGCATCATAGGCGTAGGTGGTGTACGCGCCGTCGGGCTGCGTCACCTTCTTCACCAGGCCCGTCGGCCAATACTCGATCCGCACGATCTGGTCGTCGGTCTCCACCGCGTTGTTCGTGCCGCGCACCTTGCGCGCGGTCAACCAGCCGCGCGGGTGGTACTCGTAGTCGGTCTGGACGCTATTCGCGTCGATGATCTTGAGCGGGCGACCGGCGCCGTCATAGCTCTGCAGTTCGACGATGTGCCCCAACGCGTTCGTGACCTTCCACACATCGCCCTTGCGGTAGGCGCAGGTCGTCGGCGCGGTGGCGCAGACCGGGTCGTCCGCCTGCCGGTAGGTGAAGGTGGTGATGTCGCTCACGTCGCTGCGCGAGCCGTTCACGCTCTTGAGCAGGCCCACGAACGGGCAGGTGGCCGCGGTCACGTCCGCTTGTTCGCAATAGGCATAGGTCGTGGTGCGCGTGACGTTCGGCGTCACCGTCGGGTCGGTCGCCGTCTGCGTCAGCGGTTGTTCGCGCGTGTTGTACGTCCACGCCACCTTCGCCTTCAGCGTACCGGCGCTGTCGCGCACCCGGCGCTCGGTCGGCAATCGGTACGTCGCATGCCAGTCGGTCTGCAGCGTGCGCTTCTTGCCGGTGGTGTCGTTCTTCGCCTCGATCCGCTGGGTTTCCAGGCCGCGCGTGTTGTAGTCGTAGTCGGTCTGGTTACCCAGGAAGTCGGTTTCGAGGTTCACGTAACCGTTCGCGTCGTACGTCACCGTGCCCACGGCGGAATCCTGACTCACGCTCAGACCGCTGGCGCCGGTGTATTTCGCCACCCGCTGCGCCACCGTCCAGTTGCGCGTCGTCGTGCGGCCAAGCGCGTCGGTTACCGTGACGGTGTTGCCGCTGCCGTAGGTCACATCCACGCGCTCGGCGTTGCCGGCCAGGGTGCTGACGATCGCGCGGTTGCTGCTGTCGTAGCTGTAGCTGGCGTGACGCTGGCCGTTCTCGTCTTCGATGCCGGTGAGGTAGTACTTGCCCGGCGGCGGCGAGACCACATAGCCGGTTTCGTTGTAGAAATATTTGCGCGTGGCGCCGCCGGGACGCGTGACAAGGCTGAGCTGGCCGTTCGCGTCGTAGCCGTACGTCGTGACCGCGCCGCCGGCGTCGGTCAGCGTCTGCAGCCGGCCGTTGCCGTCGTAGGCGAAGGTCATCGTGCGCCCCGCGCGATCGGTCACCGCGCTCAGGCGCTGGTTGGTGTCGTAGGTCAGCGTGTGGAATTCCCCACTGGGCCACGTCACCGTGGTCGGCTTGCCGTCGACGCCGTACAGCTCCACGACATCGTTCTGGTCGGTCAGCCGCCAGCCGGTGTGCGTCGTGCCGCTGAGCAATTTCTCCAGCTTGTAGGGCGTGTCCTTGTCCGAGGTATACGTCGCGCTGCCGTTGGAATTGAAGTACAGCCCCTGCCCACCCGCGCGATATGCGATAACCGACGTCGTGCCGCTACTGGAGACGACGACGATGCGGCGGTCGTACCCGCTGCGCCAGCGGCCGCCGAACATCCCGATCGGCCGAGCCACATCGTCGCCCAAGTAATAACGCTGGAACGGCAGATCGGCACCGTCCAGATCGGACTCGGCCTTGTATTTGTTGCCCGTCACCAGATCGATGGGGTTGTTCGTGCTCGTGTCACCCGACGACGGTTGCCCCACGCCGCAAGCGAATCCGCACTGCTTGTTCTGATCCAATACCGAAAGGCTGAAGATCGAATACACCGATGTGCCGGTCCAAGCGAAATTGCCACTGCCGGACAGATCGAGGCTGACTTGCCCCTGCACCGTCGTCGGCATCATCACCGGGTCGGGCATCGCGCAACGCCAACCATTCAGCTTGGCGGCGCCGTAGAACGCCACCGACTCCGCATATTTCGCCGGCATCCGCGCTTCGCAGTCCTGATCCGCCTGCGGCTGCGTCATCTGCGCCTGCGCGCCCGGCGCGATCGTCACGGCGATCGCCAATGCGATGCCCACCGCGCCGCGCATCGCGCGAAAGGAACCCGTCGAACCGCCTTCACCCTTCATCCACCGCATCGGACATCCTCTTCGCTCGATGTGAGAACCACGATCGTGACCGTGGCGGGTCTCCTCCCCTGAGACGAATGCGTCCTTGGCCTTGGACGAAAAGACTAGCGCGACGAAACTCGCGTGACAATCGCAAAGACACTGGCCTTCGGACACAAAAAACGCGCCATCGGCGCGTTTTTTGCGATGCCCGGCGACCCGGGCGAATTGTCGTCGACGCCCTGCGCGTCGCCGGTTACGGTGCGCCGGCCGCTTTGGCGGTATCGCCGCCTTTGGCTTGCGCTTCCAGGCGATCCAGGGTTTGCAGCATCGCTTCCGGCGGCATGTAACCCGGCAGCGCGATGCCTTCCTGGGTGACGACCATCGGCGTGCCCTGCAGGCCGATCTTCTGGCCGATCTGGTACTGCATGTTCACCGGGTTGCTGCAGGTTTTCGGGGCGACGGCTTGGCCGCCTTTGGCGTCGGTCAGCGCTTTACGGCGGTCGGCCGAGCACCAGACGGATTCCATGTTGCGGAAATCCTGGCTGGCGGTGCCGGCGCGCGGGAAGGCGAGGTATTGGATGGCGATGCCGAGCCGGTTGTACTCGCCGATGTCCTGATGCAGCTTTTGACAGTAGCCGCATTCGATATCGGTGAACACGTTGACCGTGTGTTTGGCCTTGCCGACCGGCGCGAACACGATCTTGTCCTTTTGCGGAATCTGCGCCAGCTCATCGCGACGCAGCACGCTGATGCCGATTTGGCTCAGATCGCGCTTTTCCTGCATGTCGAACAACGAACCCTGCAGCAGATATTTGCCGTCGTCGCTGACGTAGAGCACTTGGCCGCCGACGATGGCTTCGCGGAAGCCGGGAATCGGCGCGGCGGTCATGCGGTCGATTTGGATCGTCGGATCCAGACCCTGCAAAGCGACGCGGGCGCGTCCTTCGGGGGTATTGGGAACCGGCGCGGGCGCGGCGGCGGTTTTGGCCTCGCCCGCAGCGGCGGGTTGCTCGGCCTTGGCTTTGGCGTCGGGCGGCGCGGTTTGGGCGCAGGCGGAAAGGCTCAAAACGCAAAGAGCGACGGATAACGGCAGTTTCATCGGGAGAGTCCTGGTTGGGGCTTGCGGTGCGATCCTTCGGCTTCGACCGCGTGGAGAGGGCGAGGTTCGACGGATTGTCGCATGCGAAAGCGACTTCGCGGTCCCGGCAAGAAACGCAAACGCGGCGGCATCCCGGCCTCGGTCGCGGCTGGCGTCAGGCCTCAGGCGCGCGGGTGGTGCTGCGCATGCAGCCGCTTGAGTTGTTCGCGGGCGACCAGCGTGTAGATCTGTGTGGTCGAGAGGCTGGCGTGCCCCAACAGCATCTGCAGCGCGCGCAAATCGGCCCCGTGGTTCAGTAAATGGGTCGCGAAACTGTGACGCAGCCCATGCGGACTGATCCGCGCCGGGTCGATGCCCGCGACGGCGGCGTAGCGCTTCACCCATCGCCAAAAATCCTGCCGCGTCGGCGCCATGCCTGTCGGGCAGAGGAAGAGCGGCGCCAGCGCCCGCTTGCCGGCCAATGCGGGTCGCGACTCCGCCAAATAGCGCTGCAGCCAGTGCTGCGCTTCCTCGCCCAGCGGCACCAAACGTTCCTTGCCGCCTTTGCCGGAGACCCGCAGCGCGCCTTGACGCAGGTTGATCGCCGTCGCCGGCAACTCGACCAACTCGCTCACGCGCAGCCCGGCGGCGTACATCAGTTCAAGCATCGCGCGATCGCGCAGGCCCAGCGGCTCGGCGATATCGGGCGCGGCGAGCAAGGCCTCGATCTCGCGCTCGCCCAGCGCTTTGGGCAGCGAACGCGGCTGCTTGGGCGCATCGAGCAACGCGGTGGGGTCGTCCTGGCGCTGGCCCTGACGCACCGCGCGCGCATAGAACGCGCGCAGCGTCGAGAGCAGGCGCGCATTGCTCCGCGGGGAATAGCCGTTGCGGGTGCGCGCGGCGAGGTAATCGAACAGCGCAGCGCGATCGGCGCCGACCAAGCCGCCGCCCGCGCCATCGCGCCAGCGCGCGAAGCCTTCCAGATCGCGGCGATAGCTGGCCTGTGTCTGCTTCGCCAAGCCTTGTTCGGCCCACGCGGCCTCGATGAACGTCGCGATCGCCTGCGCATCGGCATCGCGCAGCGGCGGCAGCGCAACCGCGTTTTCGCGGCGTTCGGCGGGCGTGCGGGGCGAAACTTTCTGCGACATCGGCACAGGGTAACGCGGCGCGGCGTCGATGCGCTTTGCGATCGGCGCTTTCTCGTATCCTGTCGCGATGACCAAAACGCCGCCCGCGACCGACGCCGCGCCACCGCCCGACCCGCAGGCCTTCGTCGGCCGACGTTTGCTCGCCCTGTTCTACGACCTGTGGCCGGCGGCCGCGATTTGGTTTCTGCTTTCCGCGGTGTTCACCGTGGGCTACACCCTCGCCGGCCACGCCGCACGCGAAAATATCGAAGCCTTCAGCCCACTGCAGTGGGCGCTGTGGTTCTGCTGCTGGCTCGCGACCGGCGCCTACGCCATCGTCAGTTGGCGGCGCGGCGGCCAAACCCTCGGCATGCGCCCCTGGCGCCTGCGCGTCGTCGCCGCCGACGGCGAGCGCCCCACGCGCAACGCGCTGCTTCGCCGCTACCTCGTCGGCACCCTCTCCCTCGCCCTCGGCGGCCTGGGCTTCTGGTGGGCCTTGCTCGACCGCGAAAAACGCACCTGGCACGACCGCGCGAGCGGCACGCGGGTGGTGCGGTTGGCGAAGAAGTAAACCTACTTTCACGAGTCCGCAGCCTATCGAGACTGCGTCTACTTGCTGCATGAGCTAAAGAAAAACAGATCCCGCGCCAGCGCGAAAGCTACGGCTTTTCAAGCAAAAGACGAATTACGACTGCGCGGCAAGTAAGCCGATCGCGCCTTCCGGCGCTCCCACAAAAGCGATGCACGTCCGAGGTGCGACACGGAACTGCCGCTCGGCGATGCGTATTCGGATTTCGTGCATGAGTTTGTGCGCACAAGCGAAGTGTGATGACACGGCGCTTGAGGAGGTATCGGTCGCGCCTTCCGGCGCTCCTACAAGATCGCTTCGCACCGCGAGTCAGGATCGCCCGAGCCGACCTTTCGCGGACGGCGTTCGGTGACCGGGTGTTCGTCGAAGGCGCAGGGCGATGTCTCGCAAACACTCGCTTCGATCGTGCGGCGGGCCGGGGCCCGCCCTACCCGGATTTCCGCTTGAACATCCACAGCGTCAAACCGAGCATGATCGCCGCCGGCAGCAAATACGCGACGCGGTAGTCGAACTTGAACACTCCGGCCATGCGAACGAATTGGGTTTGCACAAGCCAAAAGCCGAGCGAGAACACGATGCCGAGGAACAAGCGCTTGCCCGCGCCGCCGCTGCGCAGCGAGCCGAAAGCGAAGGGCACCGCGAGCAGGCACAGCACCAGTACGTTCAGCGGATAGAACCAGCGGTACCAGTAGTGCTCTTCGAATTCGCTGGATTCCAAACCGTTGCGGCGACGGTATTCGATGCCGTCGCGCAGGTTCGCGGCGGTCATGTAGCGCGGGCGCCACAAATCGCGGGTGTTCGCGGCCAGAGCGGCCGCGTCGAGCTTCGACGCCCAGCGCTCTTCGTTGGCTTCGGTGCGGGTCACCGACTTGGCGTCGAATCTGGTGCGCTGCACGTCGCGCAACAGCCATTCGCCTTCGCGATGTTCGGCACTGCCTGCATGGGTGATCGACACGAGTCGACCGTCGCTCGCCAACTCGAACAAGCGCACATCGTTGAGCTGCAGCCATTGGCGGTCGCCTTCGCTGCGCTCCATCCCGGTCTGCGCATTGAGGAAGATGTCGCCCTCGCGCGCCCACAGGCCCGAGTACTGCGCGACGATCACATCCTTCGATTTCGCCGCGGCTTTCAGCGTATCGGCGCGGCGCTGTCCCCACGGGGCGAGGGTTTCGCCGTTCACCACCATCAACGCGGTCAAGACCGTCAACGCCAGAATCACCGACACGCTGATGCGCCGACGCGACAGCCCCACCGCGCGCAGTACCGTCAGTTCCGAACTCGCGGCCAATTGCCCCAAGCCCAGCAGCACGCCGATGACCGCGGCATTGGGGAACAGCATGTAAGCGCGACGCGGCATCGTGAACGCCACGTTGGTGGCCGCCGCCATCGCGTCGTAGTTGCCGGTGCCGACATCGCTCATCTCGTTGAGCAAGCCGCTGACGATGGCGTCCATGCCGATCAGCACCGCCCATGTCAGCAGCACCGTGCTCAGCACGACGCGGCCGATGTACCAATCGTGGATTTTCGGGAAAGGACGCATGCCGGCCTCAGCTCGCGCGCGCCGCGGCGAGCGGTTTCGGGCGTCGGATACGTCCGTCGCGGGCGTACAACCAAACGGAAGCCAGCAACAACGGCAGCAGCAACCACCACAAGCCGACCGATGTCGGCAATTTGCCGTCTTCCAACCACTGCGTGCCGAGCATCATCAGAAACATGCCGAACAAGTACACCAAGAAGCCCATCACCAAGTTGCCGTAGCGCGCTTGGCGCGGATTGGTGCGCGACAGCGGCACCGCCAACAGCACCAGCGCCAGCGTCAACAACGGCGGCGCGATACGGGAATGCAACTGCGCGCTGGCCTCGGGTCTGGCGTCGCCGATCAACCTCGACGTGGGCTGCAGCGCGATATCGCCGGACTTCCGACGCTTGAGCATTTGCTCCGGCAAACGCAATTCGTTGGCGGCATAGCGCATCAGCCGATAGTCGCGACCGTCGCCCGTCAACGGACCTTCCACTTCGAAGCCGTCCTGCAATCGCAAATAGCGATCGCGTTCGCCCTCCACGCTCATCGCCCCGCTGCGCGAGGTGGTGACCTGGAAACGCTCGGTTTCCGTGCGGCGTTTTTGGCGGTAGACGAAGACGCGCTCCATCCGTTTGCTGTCGCCCGAGAGCGCGCCGACGTAGATCACGCCACCGCCGCCGGGCAGTTCGGTGAAGCGGCCGGGCTCCATGCCGGCGATCAGCAGGTTGCGGCTGGCGTCGTCGATCATCCGTTGCGATGTGGCGTCCGCCCAGGGCGCGAGCCACAGCGAACACAGGCCGACCACGAGGATCACCGGGCCGGCCAGCAGAAACAACGGGCGCAGCATGCGTTTCGGGCCGATGCCGATCGACACCAGCA